>JACPAL010000008.1 GCA_016180855.1 Deltaproteobacteria bacterium
TCACGTCGTCAACGCACCATCAAGTACGCCTCCTCGTTCGTCAGCCGCTGCCTCGTATCACTCGTTTCTCCCAAAGATGCAGCATGGTAATGGCAGGCATCCTACCAACACGCTCTGCTCAGGGCAACCGCAATTTAGGAGTTCAAACCTTGATTCCCAAGGTCAGCTCCCGGTCTCTCAACACCCGGATTTGATCCCGAATCTCGGCAGCCTTTTCAAACTCCATAGCGGTAGCGGCCTTCTTCATCTTCTCCTTCAACTCTTGAATGGTGGTCGCCAGTTGATCGGCCGACACCTCTTGTCCAACACCTTGCTTTTCAACAGGAACGGTAAAATAATCCTTTTCGTAAACAGACCGAAGGGCCTCACTGATATTCTTCTTAATCGACGTCGGGGTAATCCCATGCTTCGTGTTGTATTCGGCCTGGACCTCCCGGCGCCGCCGGGTTTCTGCCAGCGCCTTCTTCATCGATTCGGTCTCCTGATCGGCATAAAGAATCACCTCGCCATTGGCATTCCGTGCCGCGCGACCAAAGGTCTGGATGAGTGACCGTTCCGATCTCAAAAAGCCCTCTTTGTCGGCATCAAGGATCGCAACGAGCGAGACCTCGGGCAAATCCAATCCCTCGCGCAGAAGATTGATCCCAATCAGGACATCAAATTCCCCCAGCCGGAGGGAACGCAAAATCTCTACCCGCTCCAGTGTCTCCACATCGGCATGAAGGTATTTCACACGTATCCCTTTCTCCTGATAGAAACGGGTCAGATCCTCGGCCATTTTTTTGGTCAGTGTCGTTACCAAAACCCTTTCCTTTCGTTCAACGCGGGCCCGAATCTCCTTCTCCAGATCAGCGACCTGCCGAGCCACCGGGCGAACAACCGGTTTTGGGTCGAGCAGGCCCGTTGGCCTCAACAGTTGTTCGACAACGAAACCCTTGGACTTCTTGAGTTCATAATCGGCCGGGGTCGCTGAAACATAGACCGTCTGATTCGCCAACTTCTCAAACTCTTCAAACTTCAGGGGACGATTATCCTTCGCCGAGGGGAGGCGAAATCCATACTCAACAAGCGTCTGCTTCCGGCTCCTGTCTCCATTGTACATCCCGTTGAGTTGGGGGATCGTTATGTGGCTCTCATCAATAATGAGTAGAAAATCGCGCGAATAATAATCGATGAGTGTTGGAGGAGGCTCGCCCGGGCCACGACCCGTCAGATGGCGTGAATAATTCTCAATCCCCTTACAGAATCCCATCTCTTCCATGAGCTCCAGATCAAAGTTGGTCCTCTGTTCCAGGCGCTGGGCCTCGAGCAATTTGGCATGATTTCGGAGGAAGGTCAGTTGCTCCTGAAGCTCTTCCCGGATTGTCTGGATCGCCCGCCGGGTCTGTTCCTCGCGAGTTACAAAATGGGACGCAGGATAGATTGTCATTTGATCCAAATCTCTTAGGACCGTCCCTCGTAACGCATCAATTTCTGAGACCCTCTCAATCTCATCACCAAAAAACTCGACACGAATCGCACGCTGTTCTTCATGGGCCGGGAAAATTTCCACCACATCACCTCGAACACGGAATGTTGCCCGATGGAAATCGTAGTCGTTCCGCTCATATTGAACCTTGACCAGATCTTTCAGAAGCTGGCTCCGCGGCAACTCCGCTCCTTTTTGAATGGAAACGACTAAACCATGATACGACTCCGGAGAGCCAATACCGTAGATACAAGAAACTGACGCAACAATGATCGTATCCCGCCTCTCCAGGATGGAACGGGTTGCCGAGTGGCGGAGCTTGTCAATCTCTTCATTAATGGAAGAGTCTTTCTCAATATAGAGATCTTGCGCCGGAACATACGCCTCAGGCTGGTAGTAATCATAATAAGAAACAAAATATTCAACGGCATTTTCAGGGAAAAGCTCTCGAAATTCAGAAAAAAGTTGAGCGGCCAGGGTCTTGTTGGGCGCAATCACCAACGCTGGTCTGTTCAGATTGGCGATGACATGGGCCATGGTAAAGGTCTTGCCCGATCCCGTCACCCCCAGAAGGGTTTGATGCCGTTCACCCTTTTGCAAACCCTCTATCAGTGAGGCAATCGCCCTTGGCTGATCCCCCTTGGGAGAAAACTCTGATACCAGTTTGAACTTTTTTGAATCCCTCATTGTATTCTCAATTATTTTTTATAATAAAATTTATAAAATAATTATTATATTTCATATAGTTATTATTAAATACGTATTCTAAAAACAAATTAAACAAAAAAATAAACTGGACTCGCCGCTGCCGTTCGCCGATAATTCCTTTAAGAGGCCTTTGCCATGCCGGATATCTTCAACTATCTCAACTACCGCCACTACCTCAAGGACTACTATTCCGAAAAAAAGGGGAAAAAGGGGTCCCATTTCTCCTTCAGGTCCTTTTCGAGGCTCGCCGGTTTAAGTTCTCCCAATTTTTTGAAGCTCGTGATTGAAGGAAAGAGGAATCTGGGGGGCGACGGGATTCAGAGCTTCATCAAGGGGCTCAGACTCAACAAGGAAGAATCGGTCTTTTTTGAGGACCTGGTTCATTTCAATCAGGCAACAACGGATGAAGAAAGAAATCAGCACTATCAAAGGCTCTCCCGCTCCCGCCGGTACCGCCAGGTCAAACAGATTGAGAAGGATTACTTCGTTTATTTTTCACGTTGGTATTACGCCGCCATTCGTGAGTTAGTACTCCTCCCGGAGTTTAAGGAAGATCCAATCTGGATTGCCTCGAAACTGGCCCCTGCCATCACACCGAATGAGGCACGGGTTGCCATTGAACTCCTGCTCGAGCTCGGATTCATAAAAAGGGACAAGAATGGCAAACTGACGCAATCGGAAAGAAATATCACAACCGAACGGGAGGTCGCTTCCCTTGCAATCAAGAATTTTCATCGGCAGATGATTGAGAAGGCGGCAGAATCGATCGAAAAGACTTCTCATGAAAAGCGGGATATCTCCTCACTGACCGTCGCCTTGTCTAAGGAGAAGTTTGAGGAGACGAAGAGAAGGATCCAGGAATTCCGTCGGGAGTTGAATGTGCTTCTCTCCGAAGAGGGAAAAGCCGATTCGGTCTATCAGATCAATTTTCAGATCTTCAACCTCACGGAGGTCCGGTGGTGATCTACCCAAAGTGGCTTATTCTCTTAGCCTTCCTGTCTCTCCTGATCACTGGCTGTCTCGGTATAGGAACGGAGACGGGAAATCCCCAGCGTGAAGGAACCAGCTCTGCCGATGGCGAGACGGGAAGTGCGGCATCAGAGGAGGAGGAGACAAGCTCCTATTCCCAGGATGAATTCGGGGTCGTTGTCGAATATTCGGAGGACTGGAGCCTTTCAGAAGAGTTTCCGATTAGACAAACCGCAGGGGCCGTTGATGACAACACCTTCGCATCAGACGCCGGAGGTGATGATGTCGCCGCCTCTTCACCTGGAAGTCGGGGAATCGATACGACCAATGCCCCCTCAACCGTATTTACAGATGGTGAAACTGAAGTAACGATATTCTTCGTAACCCTCGACACAGCACCAGCAAGCCTGCTGGGATATCTTGAAGAGACGTTTCCTGACCTGTCGAAAACAAGCTTTGTCCCCTTTTCCAACAGCTACATCTCAGGTTACCAATATGACGATCCGGCAGTTGGCTCCAATGGAGGCGATCAGCAGGAGTATTTTTTCTTAAAAGGATCCCGCCTCATCTACGTCGTAGCCGAGATTTTCGCCGATAAAGACGGCCGAACAAACTTTAACACCCTCATCAACTCCCTCCGTTTTCAATAGAGGGCTGTATTCTTCAGAATACAATTTCATCCTCGCCAAGTAGCGCAAGGGGACTCCTTTCAACGATAATTGGTACAAGAAACAGAAAGGAGTCTTTATGAAAAACATTCTGTCAGGAACGATCATCGGAGGGTTTTCACTCCTCCTCGTTACACTTTCCGCCTGTAACGCAACGATGGAGGATGATGTCGATCAAGTCATCATTGACCCCGATCAACCCCAGGTTCGAATTGATTACAAGGATGGTCCGTCAAATTGCGAACGTCTGGATCAATATCTTAACGGATTTAAAGAGGCAGGGACCAACGTGCCGACCTCCAACCCGGTGGCCTCATCACCAATGAATCAGTCGGATGGTGCAACCGCCAGTAGCGAGCCCGTAAATGACACTTCCTCTGACAACGGTCCAGAAGAGATGCCCGGCAGTCCACTTCAGGTGAGGGAGGCGGATATCGTTAAAGTGGATGGAAACAGGATTTATCTCGTCAGGCAGAAAGCGGGTGATTCTAACTCCTCCTTGATGCTCTACCATCTGGAAAATGAACAATTTTTTCTCCAAGACAGCCTCAACATCAGGGGACTCTCAAAGGAGTTTCACCTCAAAGGGGATACGCTTCTCATTATTGGAGAGTCTAATAATCGAAGTTTTGAGACAAAATTGACCCTCATCAAACAAGACCAAAAAGGGAGACTCGTTGTGCAGCAGGAGACAAACTTAAGCAAGGCAAGATACATCACCTCACGCACGGTTGGTAGCACAGCCTATATCGTTCTTGAGTCATCTCTCCCTGTTTTACCCCCTTTCTGTTCTTGTGAGAGGACACTCGTACCCTATGAGGAGAAGTCCTCTGAATCGAAGAGACTAACGATGACAACGGTTCCATCTCAAAACCGTCTCATTTCAATTCTCTCCTTCGAAATGGAACAAGAAAAACCAGACCTCTCGGCAAGATCAGTCGTTATTCAGGGGACCAATCCAATCGTCTCGGTGAATGAGGAGTCGATCTACATCGGGACCTCTCTCATGAGAGGGGATTATTCCCAGATCTTCAAATTTGGCCTAAACAAGGAAGGGACAGAGGTCTCTTTTGAGGCGGCCGGTATGATCCCGGGACACCTCTCCACAGCGTTTGTAGGCGGGGAGTACAATGACCAGTTCTCCATGGATGAATACGAGGGGTATCTGCGCGTTGCAACGACCTCCGGACAGCTCCGTCGATCCGGAAGATCCGGGACTGAGAGCTCCCTGTTTGTATTGAAGCAAGAAGGTGAGGAGCTCAAAATGGTTGGCACCTTGAGGGACCTTCATGCGGGTGAGGCGATCTACGCAGTCCGCTTTGTGGGGGATCGTGGCTATGTGGTGACCTTCAAGAAGATTGATCCTCTTTTTATTATTGATCTTTCCAATCCGGAAAACCCCGAAAAAGTAGGTGAGTTGGAGGTTCCGGGCTTTTCCACATACCTCAAACCACTTGATGAGCATCATCTCCTCACGATCGGTAAGGAGGCGGATGATCAGGAATCGTTCGCCTGGTTTCTCGGAGTTAAACTTTCCCTCTTTGATGTGAGTGATCCCTCTAAACCTCAGTTGGTTGACAGTGTTGTGATCGGTGAGCGAGGAACCGAATCGGAGGCATTGCGTGATCACCGTGCCTTCAATTATTTCAGCGAGAGAAATCTTTTGGCGATCCCCGTGGATCTGGTCGTTACAACACCTAACAACGATGAAGGCTGGCGATCCGTTGGCACTGTCGATCATTCAGAGGAACAGATTTGGAAGGTCGATCCCTCAAAGGGGTTTACCTTCATAGGGGCGATTCGCCACGATGATCTCCTCAATAATGAGACACCTGCCCAATGCTACGACTGGGACCGCCCTTATACTGAACGAGCCACCTTAAGGAGGGCCCTCGAGGTTGACGATCAACTCGTGACGCTCTCGGACAAAGGGCTCAAGTCAAATAGCTTTGAGGATCTCGCAGAGATTTCGTCGATCCTCTTTCCGCAGGACGGGTGAAGGAAACGCTACTTCACTGTCCAGGTCGTCGTCCCGTCCGGATTGTCCCGAAGTTCAATGCCCTTCGCGAGAAGCTCCTTGCGGAGGGCATCCGCTCTTTGCCAATCCTTCAAGCGTTTTGCCTCCAACCTTTCACGGATTTTTGATTCAACCTGTTCCGGAGCAAGCTGACTGGAAACAAGCGAGTTTTTCTTTCTCTTTTCCAGAAACTGAACCGGATCCTCTCCAAAAATGCCAAGAACTGTACTGCTTTTTTGGAGTTCCTCAAAGAAGCAATCCCGGCTGGCAGGATCAACCGAAGTTTGTTTATCCAGCCAGCTATTGAGCCGGCGAAGTCGGTTAAACAAAGTCCCTATGAACTGGGCGGTATTGAAGTCATCATCCAGGTTTTTTTCAAACGTGGAGAGCAGATTCATCTCAGGCAGCGGTTCACTCCCGGCCGGGAGTGACTTGAGTCTGGCAAGCGTCTCATAAAACCGTGTCACCGCCTCGGCGGCATCATCCAAAACAGATTCGTTAAAATTAAGGGGGCTTCGATAATGACTCGACAACAGAAAAAAACGGACCGCCTCCGATGGCCAATGGGAAAGTATATTACGAACTGTTTTTATGTTCCCCAGCGATTTGCTCATCTTTTCCTGGTCGATGTTCACAAAACCATTGTGAATCCAGTACCGAACAAACGGGTTTCCCGTGGCCGCCTCACTCTGGGCAATCTCATTTTCATGATGAGGAAAGATCAAATCTCTTCCGCCCCCATGAATATCAAAACTCTCTCCCAAATACTTCATGCTCATCGCACTGCACTCCAGGTGCCAACCCGGCCTCCCTTCGCCCCACGGCGAGGCCCATTTTGGCTCTCCCGGCTTGGCACCCTTCCAGAGGACAAAATCGAGCGGGTCCTTTTTCTTCTCATCCACTCCAACCCGGGCCCCTGATTCGAGCTCATCAATCTTTTTATGGGACAGATTGCCGTATCCTTGAAAGCTCCGGACGGAATAGAGGACATCCCCTCCCACCTGATAGGCAAACCCCTTCTGTTCAAGCTCTCGAATCAAATCGAGCATCTCCTGGATGTGGAGGCTGGCTCGTGGCTCCTTGTGAGGTGGTTGAACACCCAAATTCTTCATGACCTCCGTGTAGGATTGAATATATTTTTCAGAAACAGCCTCACAGGAAAGACCAGAGTCGTTCGCCTTCTTGATGATCTTGTCATCAACATCGGTAAAATTGCGGACGTAGGTCACATCATACTTGCGATACAAAAGGTACCGATAGATTGTGTCAAAAACCACGGCGGCACGGGCATGTCCCAAATGGGATTCATCGTAGGCCGTGATACCGCAAACATACATTCGGACATGGGGGGGATGAATCGGTGTAAAATTCTCTTTTCGACGCGTCAGACTGTTGTAAATCGTGAGGCTCATTGATCCGTCAGCAAAACGATGACCTGCGCCACAACCGCTTCGCCGCGGCCGACCTCTCCTATCCCCTCACCTGTCTTCGCCTTGATATTGATCCGATCGGCCGGTAGCCGCAACACCTCCGACAGGTTCTCTTTTATCTTTTTTAAGTAGGGCGCCAGTTTAGGACGCTCCAGGTGAACCGTCCCGTCAAGATTCTCAATGAGAAATCCGTTCTTATACAACAGGAGGCATGCTTCTTTCAAAAAATGAATAGACGAGGCGTCTTTCCATCGGGGATCTGTATCCGGAAAGTACCCTCCGATATCCCCCAGACCGGCAGCCCCTAAAAGGGCATCTGTGATGGCATGAAAAAGAACATCACCATCCGAATGGCCGAGTGGTCCTTTGTCAAAAGGAATCTCTACCCCTCCCAACACGAATTTTCTTTGGGGAACCAGCTTATGGATGTCGTAACCCTGTCCGATCCTCATGAGATGCCTTTTCCCAAATCGGGAGGAATGTCTTTGCCAATTCCCAATCATCCCGGGTGGTAATCTTTATATTCCAAGGAAGCCCTGTAATCACCTTAATTTTTCTGCCAAGGCGTTCCACGAGCATCGCCTCGTCCGTCCCATAGAAATTATCTTTTGTTGCCTTCTCAAAAGCCTCTCTCAGGATCTCATAGGAAAACGCCTGGGGAGTCTGAATACTCCAAAGGTAGGTTCGATCAATCGTTTCTCTCACCCAGCCTTCCTCTGTGACACTTTTTGTGGTCTCTTTTAATGGCAGACCCGGGATACATCCCCCAACCGCCTGGGCCCCTTCCAGGACTGATTCAATGAGAGAGGGGGTTACAAACGGCCGTACCCCATCATGAACCAGAACAAAATCGCACGAAGGTAATATCTTGAGCCCTAGACGGACCGATTCCTGACGTTCCTTTCCTCCCGGGTAGATTTGAACCGGTTTTTTACGGGCAATCCACTGGCTCCACTGCTGGACCGCCGAGGTCTCCCCTTCAGGAACAGCAAGATAAACCCCATCAATGAGAGGAGAATTCTCAAAGGCACGCAATGTATAGGAGAGAAGCGGCTGCCCTTCCAGGTCCAGAAACTGCTTTTGAGCCCCAAAGCGTCTGCCGATTCCTGCTGCAGGAATAATGGCAAAAACCTTCATCAAGACTTGAATATTTTTGTGATCTTTTTGAGGATCTCTTCCTCATCCTCTCCCTGGGCAATGGAGAGCTCCTTGACTAAAAGGCTACGGGCTGTATCGAGCATCTTTCGCTCGCCAAAAGAGAGTTCTTTCTCAAACTTCAGAATGGAGAGGTCCCGCAAAACCTCGGCAATTTCATAAACTGAACCGGTCTTGATTTTGTCCATGTACTCCCGGTAACGTCGGTTCCAGGTCTGGTTATCGATCGCAATATCTCTTTCCTTAAGAATTTCATAGACTTCATCAACCTGATCCTCGTCAATAATCTCACGGAGCCCAACCGACTGAACATTCTGCTTCGGCACCATGATTGTCATGCCGTTATCGAGAATTTTCAGGATGTAAAAAGTCTGTTTGCTCCCGGAAATTTCTTTGGTCTCAATCGCCTTAATTTCACCCACCCCATGAGCAGGATAAACCGCCTTGTCCCCCGGTTTGAATTCAGATGGCATATTCCTAAAACCTCCTTTGTCCACTTGATTTGAAGCCCTGGCCCGCAAGCGTTGCTAAGTACTTCGACTCGTAATTACCATGACGTATATACAAAGCCAAAAAAAATACCCGCTCAGCACTAGTCCTGAGTAAATAAATTCGTCACCGAATTTATGAATCGAAGGACTAAGAGTCCGGCGGGTGTATCACAATTGGTCAAGATCGTCAAAAGCTTTCTTCCCCTTTTCTTGACACCTTTTGAAACCTTTGACATACCGACACCCTCCAAAGATTGTTTGTTGTTGTTTGGGGGGCAGGTAGCTCAGTCGGTAGAGCGACAGACTGAAAATCTGTGCGTCGGGGGTTCGATTCCCTCCCTGCCCACATCTACCAACCCTTAGGACTCCACGACCGAGGGAATGGCACGGCATCGAAAGTCGCTACTCGCGACGCCAACAACCCCATGGAATAGCGGCAGAATCCGCTCCCAACTACCCTTGCGACCCACCACGAGTTTGACTGGGCCCTAGCTGACCTACCCTACCAAAAAGGGGATCCAGGTTTCCCCCCTGGACCCCCCTTATACCTTACGCAAGCCCCAAACAGCTTTCAGTAGAGGTTATCGTCACTCTTCATAACAAGTTGCTAAACCCAACCTCCAAAAGTATAAAAAATCTTCCAAAAAGAACTGATTTGATTTATGGGATGCAAACTATGTTTAAGAAAACCCTCGTCCTTTTACTGATTATCTTTCTCACCTCCAGCAGCCTTTTTGCTCTGGGGGCTGAGCACAAGAAGCTTGGTACGGGGGTCTCTATTGGCGAACCGATCGGATACAGCTCCCGCTTTTTTCTGATGGATCAGCTCAGTCTTGATCTGGTGTTTGGTTATGGATTTGCCGAGGAGGCGTTGGTGATTATGCCGACTGTCAGCTTTCATCTTCGACGAATCCTTGATTATGACGGCGAGAAGTTCTCGCTGGTCCCTTATTTTGGTGGGGGACTCAAGACCGGTATCGATCTTGGTGGACGAAACGATGGGGAGGGACTGGTCGGTATGCGATTCCCCTTGGGAGCCTCTCTCGTTGTTGCTGATGGAGCCTTTGAAATTGGGGCCGAGTTTGCCCCAGGAGCCGAGTTTTCACCTGATTCAGGATTTGATCTGACCGGCGGTATCAGCCTCCGCTACTATTTCTTTTAACGTTGTTTAAAATACTCTTCCATCGGTCGGGTCTTCTGGTTCGCATTCTTGAGATCGTCGGACTTTTAAATACCTATCGATTTTTTCGGGAACCGTCCACAACCCACCTCACCACCCTGTATGCATTTCTCCTGGTCAATTACCTCTTCATCCGCCTGTGTGACCTTGTCCCGTGGTATACAAAAAGTGGGCACTCATTTTGGGACAAGAAGATTGGAATCCGGGTTCACTTTCAAAAGGCGTTGGTCCCCACCTCTTATATCCTGGCAATCGTCTCTTCCCTCTGTCTGTTACAAATAGAACCTCTTTCTACGATACTTCTCCTGTTGGCCGGAGCTTGCTTTATCATTATGACGCCCGTTAACTTTATTTTGATCTGGTTTCATCTTCACGATAAAGAGAAAATACCTGTAAATTATTTTAGTTTAAATAAACAGTGGGCCTCATCCTCTCTATGAAAAAATATCTTCTGATTGAAACCGATGGCCCCGTTCTCTGGATCTATCTAAATCGCCCTGAGGTAAAAAACGCCTTTAACCTGGAGATGGCAGAGGAACTCCAAAAGGCGATCCAAAAAGGGATAAAAGATGATTCCGTATCTGTCCTCGTCCTCTCAGGACGTGGAGATACTTTTTCAGCAGGGGGAGATATCCGTCTCATGAAAGAGACAAGGGATAGAAAACGATTCTTCCTCAAAATTTCCCGGATTATCAATCAAGCTGTTGTAAACATGCAGAAAGGGGGAAAACCTGTCTTGGCGGCCCTCCCCGGTTATACAGGGGGAATCGCACTGGGGCTTGCTTTAGGAACCGATATTCGAATCGCCTCAACCCATGCCACCTTCAATGCTGCAACAATCCGACTGGGACTTGTTGCCAATGGAGGAACCACCTCCTTCCTGCCACGCCTTGTCGGCACAGCGCGCGCTGCCGAGATCTTATTTGCGGGTGAGAGTATCGGGGCAAATAGGGCAGAGCAGATCGGATTGATCAATCATGTTGTCACTCCGGAAGAATTAAAAAAAGTGACCCAGGAATTGGCCCTCAAATTATCTCAAGGCCCCCAGCAGGCCCTCCGGCGCTTAAAGCAGATCTTCTATCAGGGCCTTCATTCCCCTCTCCCGGCCCAGCTTGAGCGTGAGCGGCAGGCAATCGCCTGGTCGGCAACAACACCCGATTTTGAAGAAGGAATAACCGCTTTCCTCGAAAAGAGAAAACCGCTATTCAAATAGATCTTATGATTGTCTTAGGCATTGAGACTTCTTGCGATGAAACGGCAGTCGCCCTGCTTCGTCATGACAAGAGACGATGGACACTCCTTTCCAACAAGATTGCCTCCCAGGAGGAGATTCACACACCATACGGAGGAATTGTCCCGGAGCTGGCCAGTCGCCGTCATATCGAGATATTGCGGCCGATGGTTGAAAAAACTCTTGAGGAGGCTAACACCCCTTTAAACAAAATTGACGGGATTTCCGTCACGCACGCCCCGGGGCTTGTCGGTTCCCTTCTCGTCGGTCTCTCTTTTGCCAAGAGTCTTGCCCTGGGCCTTCAAATCCCGTTTATCGGGGTAAGTCATCTGGAGGGTCACCTGAATGCCCCTTTTCTCGAACACCCCGGAATCCCCTACCCTCACATCGCCCTTGTCGTCTCCGGGGGGCATACCGCCCTTTACTGGGTCAAACAGTTTGGGACCTACCAGTTCCTGGGAGGGACCCGGGATGATGCCGCAGGTGAGGCGTTTGATAAAACGGCAAAGCTCCTGGGCCTTGGTTATCCGGGAGGTCCGGCGATTGATCGACTTGCCAAGGAGGGAAATCCAAGGGCGATTAAATTCCCAAGGCCAAAACTTCCTGATTATGATTTCAGCTTTAGCGGATTGAAAACGGCGGTCCGCAAAGTGATCGAGGGCAAGAATGGGCAACCAACCCAGGACCATCAGTTATTAATGGACCTCTGCGCCTCCTTCCAGGAGGCAGTCATCGACCATCTCACCCAAAAAACAATGTTGGCGGCGAAGAAGAAACAAGTGAAGGCGGTTCTCCTAACGGGTGGTGTCGCCTGCAACTCGCGTCTCAAAGAGAAACTGAGTGAGTCCTGCCGAAGGGCAACGCTAAAATTTTTTCACCCGTCTCCGCTCTTCTGTACCGACAATGCGGCGATGATCGCCTACACCGGCGGGCATTATCTCCTTCAAGGGAAGTCGTCACCGATGAACCTGAACGCCCTTGCCAGTCTCGACCTGAAAAATGTGAAAGGGGCCTATGGGTCTTGTTGCTAGCAAGAACCTTGGTCAGCACTTCCTTTTAAATCCGACGACGATCGATCAGATCGTCAAGAAGGCAGGAGTGAAGGCAACGGAACAGGTATTGGAGATCGGCCCGGGTCCCGGTGTTCTGACACGCAGGCTTGCCGAGACAGCAAGACGGGTTATCGCCGTGGAAAAGGATGAGCGATTTGCGGCGCTCCTTACAAAAGAGTTGGAAACTTATAAGAACCTGACGATTGTTGGGGGAGATATCCTGGACTGTTCAATGGAGAAACTTCTTGGGGAAGGAAAATGGAAGGTCGTGGCTAATCTTCCCTACAACATCGCCACCGAAGTGATATTTCATCTCCTGAAAACCGATTTCCTCTTCTCCGCCTTCTACCTGATGGTACAAAAAGAGGTGGCAGAACGATTAGTCGCCTTGCCGGGCTCCAGGAGTTACGGGCTCCTTTCGATCTTCAGCCAGATTCTTTGCCAAAATCGGATCATCATGAAGCTGCCGCCAGGCGCCTTCACGCCCCCTCCCAAGGTCTCCTCGGCCATCGTTGAATTTCTGATCCATGAGGAGCCCCGTTTTCCAATCCATCACCTCCCAACATTTGAGTTAGTGGTCCAGGCCGCCTTCTCGCAGCGGCGTAAGATGATTCATAATTGTCTTAAGTCAGGTCTCCCCGACCATCCCTGGGATCAGATGGAGAGAGCGATGCGGGCAGCCGACATCTCACCAAACCAGCGGGCTGAAGAGATCTCCATAGAGAAGTATGTCGAGCTCGCCAACAACCTGTTTGAATCTCAAGGTAGCCTTGCCTAGACATTCACCCTCAAATTCGGTAAACCGACCCACCGTGGAAAAGTTACGCTATATTGCCGTTGAGGGGCCGATCGGTGTTGGGAAAAGCACGCTCGCCAAGAAGCTGGCCGAGGACTTCAAGGCACGCCTGGTTTTGGAGGAAGCGGGGGGAAATCCGTTTCTTCCGATCTTTTATCAAGACCGGGCCAAACATGCCCTGAAAACGCAGATCCTTTTTTTGATCAACCGTTACCTCCAGCAAAAGGAGATGGGTCAACAGGATCTCTTCTCGCAAATGGTCGTTTCCGACTATCTGTTTGCCAAAGATCGGCTGTTTGCCTCCCTCAATCTTAATCGGGAAGAGCTTTTCCTTTATGAAAAAATCTACTCGCTTCTTGATGTCAATCTGGTCAAACCGGACCTCGTTGTTTTTCTCCAGGCCTCCCGGGAGGTTCTGAAAAAACATATCAGAAAACGAGGTATTGCCTATGAAAGGAATATCGACGAAGAGTACCTCGACCAGCTGACGGAGGCCTACAACCGGTTCTTCTTCACCTACCATGAAACCCCCGTGCTGGTCGTGAATGTGACGGATATCGATTTTGTCAAGAACGCCGGGGATTATGAAAATCTGAAACGGGAGATTTTAAGCGTCAAAAAAGGGCCAAAGCACTATGTCTCCATCGGAAAATAAGAAGGCTGTTCAAAAAATGACGGTACCTCTCATTCAAAAAATGAAGAGGGGGGGCGAGAAGATTGTGATGGTCACCTGCTATGACTACTCCTTTGCACGGCTGATTGACGAAGCGGGTGTCGATATTGTCTTGGTGGGGGATTCCTTGGGGATGGTCATTCAGGGGCAAAAGAGTACGTTGCCCGTTACGCTGGAAGAGATGATTTATCATTCACGGTGCGTTGCACGCGGCCTGACACGCCCCCTCTTGGTAACCGACATGCCTTTTATGAGCTACCAGTCAAGCCAGGGAGAGGCGATCAAAAATGCGGGACGTCTTCTCAAAGAGGGAAAAGCGGAGTCGATCAAGCTCGAAGGGGGTGTTGAGGTTGCTGATCTGATCCATCGGATGAACCGGATCGGTATTCCCGTCATGGGGCATATCGGTCTTCAACCACAGTCATTCCACAAATACGGCGGCTACAAAATTCAGGGGAAGACTCCTCAGGAGGAGCGGCACCTTCTGGAAGATGCCCTGGCGGTGCAGGAGGCAGGATGCTGGTCTGTTGTTCTTGAGGGAGTTCCCGTTGACGTGGCACAAAAAATAACCGGACGCTTGAAGATTCCAACCGTCGGTATCGGATGCGGGCCTTCGTGTGATGGACAGGTTCTGGTCCTGTACGACCTCCTCGGCATGAACCCCGATTTTAATCCAAGGTTTCTGAAGCGATACGCTAATCTTGCTGAGGTGGTCACGGAGTCTGTCTCCCTTTTTCGGCAAGAGGTAAAAGATCAACGTTTCCCTACCGAGGAACATGGCGTCAGGAGGAATGTTATCGATGCAACTCTCAAGATCCGCCAAAGAAACGCATCAGGCACTTGAAGCAATAAGGCAGAGCGGGAAGAGAACGGTTTTTGTCCCGACCATGGGCGCCCTGCATGGGGGGCACCGCTCTCTCTTCCGTACGGCAAAGGATATGGGCGGATTCTCGGTGGCCAGTATCTTTGTCAATCCGACACAGTTCAATCAGGAGGAGGATTTCAAAAAATACCCTCGTCCCCTTGAAATCGATCTCACCATTTGTGAGGAGGAAAAAGTCGATTTTGTCTTTGCTCCACCCGAAAATGAGATCTATCCCGACGGTCTCGAGACAGATATTCCGGTCCCAAATATTGGACTTCTGATGGAGGGCGAATTTCGTCCGGGGCATTTTGCCGGTGTCTGTACCGTCGTCCACCGCCTCTTCGAGGCTGTCAACCCTACGATCGCCCTCTTTGGGGAAAAAGATTACCAGCAGTACCTGGTCATCCGTGACATGGTGAAGAAACAAAACCGGCCCATCTCTATTATCTCTTGTCCAACGATCCGGGATCGGAATGGCCTCGCCTTAAGCTCTCGCAACCGTCGACTTTCTCCTGCTGGCTATGAGAAGGCACTGACAATTCCCCGTCTACTCCGATCCGCTCAACAGATTGCCCAAGAGGGGGAAAGAGAGGCCTCAAAAATAATCTCCCAGTCCATTTCAAAAATCTCTTCCGCCGAGGCAGACCAACTCAAGATAGACTATTTAAAGATTGTCGATTCCAATAACCTCGAACCTCTCAAGAAAATCGACAACCAGGCCCGCATCTTGATCGCCGCCTGGGTGGAGGGGATCCGCCTGATTGATAATGATCGATTGATTTGAAAATAAAAAACAGGTAACAACTAAAATCGCCTTGAAGATTCTATCGGCCTCCTATCTTTTGCCGATTTTCTCCCCACCGATTCGGGAAGGAGCCGTTGTTATTGATAAAGAAAAGATTGTCGAGACCGGTCCACGAAAAAAAATAGAGAAAAAGTACCCGACAGCCAGTCGGGAAGAATTTGATAACGCGGTTCTGATGCCAGGTTTGGTCAACGCCGACAGCCACCTGGAGCTCTCCTCTCTTGAAGGGACAACCTCGCCCAGTTTTATTGACTGGTTTTTTGCCTGCCTGGAACATCAGCAAAAAATAACCCCCGAGGAGCGCCGCCGAAATATTCAGGAAGGAAGTCAACGCCTCCTCCGCTCCGGAACTACCTGCATCGGTGATGTGGGAGGGTACACCGGTATTGTTTCAGACATTGCAGAAACCCCATTGCGAATGGTTTTGTTCCCGGAGATCATGACCTCGGCCGGTGAGTCGATCTCGGACCATTATCAGGCGTCGCTGGAAATCGTTGAGGAGATCCTCTCCCGACAATCGGAACGGATCACAGCCGGCATTGCCCCCTACTCGGCCTACACCCTCTCACGACATCTCCTGAAAATTATTGCAGTCCATGCACGGCAGACGAAGATCCCGGTTAAGATCCACGCCGCCACCTCATTCGCGGAGATGCAGTTTTTCTTTGAGTCGAGGGGAGAGATCGCAGAGGCCCTCTTCCCCCGGCTCGGATGGACCGACTCATTACCTCCCGCCCATCGGAAGACACCGATCGAATTCCTCCACTCAATCGGTTTTCTGGAAAGCGCACCGATCCTTGTTGGCTGTCCCCACCTCTCCGATAAAGATCTGCCATTGCTTGTCCGTTCCAAAAGCAAGGTGGTCTGGAGACCCCGTGTTCAAAAATATTTTCAGCTCGGGGAAACTCCCGTCTCCAAAATTCAAAAGGCCAAGATTCCACTGGGTCTTGGAACCAACGGGCTGGGAGGTCGGCATTCCCTCTCCTTGTGGGATGAGATGCGCGCGGTCAAAGCGGCCTGTACAGCGGAAGATCTCATACGTCTCGCGACAGAGGGAGGGGCTCGCGTGCTTGGGCTGCAGGATCAAATTGGAACGATCGAAAAAGGAAAGAAGGCTGACCTGATCTGTGTCAAGATCCCCCTCTCTCTGGTTAAATCAAGGAGCCGGGCCGCCCTGTTTCAACACCTGGTCGATCAAACAACGGAAAAAGAGATCCTGGCGACCTACATTGACGGGCAATCGATTAAGGTCTAGAGGCACGTTCATGTCACCTTCTGCCGAAGAAATTATAAAATTATTCGACTTGAAGCCTCACCCCGAGGGAGGATATTACTCGGAGACGTACCGCGCCAAGGGGATCATTCCCCACCACACCCTCCCGAAAGGCTTTAAGGGAGACCGAAACTTCTCAACAGCGATCTATTATCTCCTCATGGAGGGACAACAATCCAAGCTCCATCGTTTAGCCTCCGATGAACTGTTCCATTTCTATTTAGGCGACCCCTTAACCGTCGTCATGATTTTCCCCGACCGTGTGGAAAAAGTAGTGATGGGCCAAGAGATTGCAAAGGGACAGAGGCTCCAATGGACCATCCCGGCAGGCTGCTGGTTTGGAGGGTACCTCTCTCCGGGAAGTCGTTTCAGCTTGATCGGTTGCACCGTCGCCCCCGGCTTCGACTTCGCGGATTTTGAGGCAAATCCAAACCAAGACAAATTGATGAGAGCGTTTCCCCACGCCAGAGAAGAGATTCTAAGGTTCACCTAAAGGAGCGCCAAAATCCCCCACCCATCATCCCCCTCCGGCAAAAAAATCATTGTAGACAATAGAAAGGCGGGATTCCGTTACCTGCTTCTGGAACGATTCGAGGCCGGTCTCGCCCTGAGAGGGAGCGAGGTCAAGTCGCTCCGGGACGGCAAGGTAAATTTGGGGGATAGCTATGTTGTGGGACACCAGGGGGAGCTCGTTCTGATCAACTGTCACATCTCGCCCTACACCGCCGCCAGTTATACCAACCATGAACCGCTCAGAACAAGAAAACTCCTTCTTCATGCCGAAGAGATCGAACGATTACTCGGCAAGATGAAGGAGAAGGGACTCACCCTGATCCCAACCAAGCTCTATTTCAAAAATGGACGAGTGAAGTGCGAGATCGCTCTGGCGAAGGGGAAAAAGCTGCACGACCAGCGGGAAGAGCTCAGGAAAAAGGCGCATGTGCGTGAGATTGAACGGGCGATCAAGGCAAAGAGATAATCCTAAAGTTTTACTTGCAGGGCAGAAATGGCCCGCTGAATCTCCCCAATTCCTCTCCTGAGCAGTTCGATCTCGGTCTCCACAGGAAGACCATCCTCCGTAAGAATATCACGCCCTGTCTCTGTCCGAAGTCTTTCAATCTGCTCCAACAGACCACTCTTGGCCTGCTCCAGGCCACGAACCTGTCTTGGAAAATCATCCGGGTCAACACCCTCCAGGACGTCCCGGACCATTCGTGTAAAAACAGTAGGAGAAGACCGACGATCCTCTCGCGGTTGCGGCCTGATACGAACCGCCTCACCCGGAAGCCGGTCGAGTCGCTTGCCCTGAAGTTTTGACTTGCCGGTAGAGGTATGAAGTCCCGAACGCATCCCGCTCCGGAGTCCCCCTCGCCCACTCCACCCTACCTTGAGCCCCCCGCGACTCCCTCCACCAACACCCATTTTCCATGTTCGTCCTGTCCCGCTGACAGGTAATTTCCATTTTCTGGCAGCGGCAAACCGGCGGACGGTGTTTGACAGGGCGGAACCACCCGAGGCAACCGCATGACGAATAACATGGGCGGAACGGGAGGTCGCCGCACGGCGAAAGCCAAAGGCAAGCACGGGAGCGACGAGCAACGCCCCCCAAAAACTCCTTTCGGATTGTACAGGCCCGGTAACAGCCCCTGGGGGGGGAGAGAGTAGTGACATCACCAACCTTGTCGCAAAAAACAGGAGGGAGTTGTTAGTTAAATCTTTTTATGTCGCTACTTTGGTGGAAGCTGGGGTTAGCAACGAAACTACCACGAGCAATACAATCGATACCCCAAACGCCGGGAAAACAGTATCGATTTCCGTTCTGGCCGACAAACCGGAAAGCTCCCAAAAGAGGGTCATGCCGGTTCCACCAATCATAGAAGAGAGGGCACCGGCGGTCGTCGCCCGTTTCCAGACAAAGGCAGCGACGAGTGCCGGGGTAATGCCGGTCCCGTAAATCGTATAGGCATAAAGTGCCACACTCAAGAATTCATCGGAAAGGGTGGAAAGGGCGTAGGCCAGAAGTCCCAGCAAAACCACAAACAGCCGGCTCATCCAGACAATCTTCCGTGCAGAAGCGCTCCGGTCAAAAAACCGGTGGTAAATATCCTGCACAAGAGAGGTCGCCGGGGCCAGGAGATAGGAAGTGGCGGTATCCATGATGATCGCCAGGATTGTTGTCATCAAGACTGCCGAAAGAACAGGCGGCAGAAAGTCCCTGGCGGCAATCGCAATGACCCGACCATGATGGGTCAGATGTGGGTTGGTCCACTCCAACGCCGAGGCAGCAAGGGCGGTCAAGACAATCGCCATCTCAACCAGAATAACACCAAACAACATCCACCAGGTAGCCCGCCGGGCGACTGATTCGCTCTTGGCCGAAAAAAATCGCTGATACATATTGGCATCTCCCAGGACAAGAAGGGCCCCAGGGAGAAACAACGCAATCGATTCCTTCAGAGAAAGTGGCCCAATCCACTCAAAATGATCAGGCGGCAAGACCGTCCTCATCCCCTCCAGCCCCCCTGCCTTCATCCAAAAGGCAGGAAGCGTGACACAAAGGCCGATGATCATCGTCATCCCCATAATTGTGTCGGTGTAGGCAACGGAATACATCCCCGCAAAGGCGGTAAAGAGGATCACGAAAATAACAACGAGGCTAACGACAAGATGGTGGGGGATATCGGGCCAAACCAAGTTAAGAACAGAGGCCGCGGCCCGATACTGGTAGGAGACAATCGTTACGTAGGCAATAACCAATGTGATGGCACCAAGAATCCTCGCGGCGACGTGATACCTCTCCTCCAAAACATCCTGAACGGTGATCTTGGCAAACCGTCTTGCACGCGGTGCGAGAAGGGTCAGAACTAGAATACCAACAACATCTCCCACAAGAATAACCCAGGCGGCGATCCCAACCCGAAATGTCTTCTCGGCATGACCAAAAATCGAACCGGTGCCGATCCAGGTCGCGAGCATTGTTCCAAAAACGATGAAGGTCGGAAGACTCCGACCGGCAACGGCAAAATCCTCTCCCGTATGGACCTTTTTGGAGTAAAACCAGCCGATGACCGCCAGCGCGACAAAATAGGAAATGATGAGAATCGTAACCGTCACAGGCTACGTTCTAAACATCTCTTGTCACTCCAGCAAGAAATAAAGTAGGAGAAACAGATGCTTCGCCTCCTTGCCCTTTTTCTTATTATTTATCTTTTCTACTCCCTGTTTCTTCAGTCATTGCCGCGCCTCCTCCGATTTTTTTTGAATAGACAATTCCGAAAAATGGGACCGGTGGGAGGAAAAACGGAAACGCAGGGTCGGGTAACGGAGGCCATGGTCGCCTGTCAGACCTGCGGCACCTTTGTCAGTCAATCACAGGCCGTTGTTCAAAAGGGACACTCTTTCTGTTCGGAAAAATGCGCACAGGGGCATTAGAAAAACGAAAGCCGTGCCGACAAATAACCTCTCCCCTTGCTGTTTATGGTTTATCAATTTTCAATTAGTACAATTTAAAATGACCAACCATAAGTATTTCTAACTTTTTATCCGCACTACCGTACGAATAAAAAGTTGAAATACTATATAAAAGAGATGATAAAAACAGGCTTATGCCGTCTTCGGAGGCGATAACACAGGGAATCCGTATTCAGGTGGAGAGCAAGTATCTCCCTGAGCGCTCCGACCCGGAACAGGGGATCTATTTTTTTGTCTATCAGATCCGGATCTCCAATGAGGGGGATCAACCGGCGCAGCTGATCAGTCGTCACTGGATTATTACGGATGCCCATGGTCATGTTGAGGAGGTGAAGGGACCGGGCATTGTGGGTGAACAACCGATGATCGAGCCGGGTGAATTTCACGAATACAGCAGTTTTTGCCCCCTCAAGACCCCTTCCGGATCGATGAAAGGCACCTATCAGATGATTCGCGAAGATGGAGAGAGCTTCGATGCCGAGATCGCCCCTTTTCGTCTCTCACTCCATGGCGAAATGCTGCACTGAAGCTTCTGCTGATGAAAGTGTTAATCTGAACGTTGACAGACAATAGATAATCTGGTTTTTGGCGACCATGTCTTCCACGAAGATCGACTCTTTAAGTCAAGAATCCCGTTCTTTTCCTCCCTCTCTTCCGCTCCAAAAAAGGGCCTATCTAAAAGACCTGACGGCGTATCAGGAAATGTACCGGCGTTCCCTGGAGGACCCCAACGGTTTTTGGGGCGAGATTGCCGATTCCTTCTTCTGGTTCAAAAAATGGGATCGTGTACATCATTATAACTGGAAGGGAAACATCGACATCCGCTGGTTTGAAGGGGGAAAGACCAATATCTGTTATAACGCCCTCGATCGACACCTCCCAAAACTTCGCGATCGCACCGCCTTCCTTTGGGTCGGAAATGAACCCGGCGAGGAGAAACGAATCAGCTACCAGGAACTCTGGGAGCAGGTTGGACGTGCCGCCAACATGCTGAAATCGCTTGGCGTGAAAAAGGGGGACCGGATCGCCATCTATATGCCGATGATCCCGGAACTCCCCGTTGCCCTGCTCGCCTGCGCCCGTATTGGAGCAATCCACTCCGTCATTTTTGGAGGGTTTTCGGCCGAGTCGCTCAAGGATCGGATTGTCGATGCCGGCTGTCGCGTGATCCTCACAAGCGACGGCGGCTTTCGAGGCCCCAAAAAAATCCCGATGAAGACAACGGTCGATGAGGCGATCGAACTCTCCCGGAAGGCAGGACAGGCGATCGACCACTGTCTTGTCGTCCGTAGAACAGGCGACCCGGTCCCAATGAAACCAGAACGGGACCTCTGGTGGCACGAGGCGAGCGAGAACGCCTCAATTCATTCTGAAGCAGAGGTCCTCGATGCCGAAGAACCGTTGTTTATCCTCTATACCTCCGGTTCTACAGGTAAACCAAAGGGGGTCCTCCATACAACCGCCGGTTACATGATCTACGCCGAACAGACATTCAAATATGTCTTCGATTACCACCCCGAAGACCTCTTCTGGTGTACGGCCGATATCGGCTGGGTCACGGGACATAGTTATATTGTTTACGGACCGCTCCTCTGCGGTGCGAGTTGCATCCTCTTTGAGGGGGTCCCGAATTATCCCCACCCAGACCGGTTCTGGGAGATTATTGAACGCTACAAGGTAAACACCTTTTATACCGCCCCAACGGCGATTCGCGCCTTGATGCGAGAGGGGGATGATTGGCCGAAGAGGCATGATTTGAGTTCACTTAAGATTCTTGGGACCGTTGGGGAGCCGATCAATCCGGAGGCCTGGATCTGGTATTACGAAAAGATCGGTGGCCGGAGGTGTCCTGTTGTCGACACCTGGTGGCAGACCGAAACGGGCGGGATTCTGATCACGCCGCTTCCCGGAGCGATGCCAACAAAACCAGGTTCTGCCTCACTTCCGTTTTTTGGAGTGGAACCCGCAGTCCTCAGGGAAGATGGGACCGAATGCGAAACAAATGAGGGGGGACTGCTGGTCCTGAAACGTCCCTGGCCCGGGATCATGAGGACCGTTTATGGTCACCATGAGAGATTCAAGGAGACCTACTTCAGCCGCTTCCCCGGCGTTTATTTTACGGGGGACGGGGCTCGTCGCGATGAAGACGGCTATTACTGGCTTATGGGACGTATCGATGACGTGCTGAACGTCTCCGGTCACCGCATTGGAACCGCGGAGGTTGAAAGTGCCCTCGTTTCTCATCCTTCCGTTGCCGAGGCGGCAGTGGTCGGGTTTCCCCACGAAATCAAGGGACAGGGGATCCATGCCTATGTCATCCTCAAGCAGGGGTTCTCTAACTCACCAACCTTGCAAAAGGAATTGATCGACCATGTTCGAAAAGAGATCGGACCAACCGCGAAACCGGACCGTCTCCAGTTCGCCCCGGGCCTTCCTAAAACACGCTCCGGCAAGATCATGCGGCGAATCCTTCGGAAAATTGCGGAGGGGAAACCGGATGAAGTCGGCGATGTGACGACGCTGGCCGATCCACATGTCGTTCACCAACTTCTTTCGCAACCCCTTGAGATCTCTTACGATGTATGAGGCGTCGTGAGAAATTCTTCTGTTCCAAGAACCTCTTCTTTAACGGCCGGGAACTGGGTTCGCGAGCAACTGGAGAGAATAGAACCGGAAGAAGAACCGGTTAAAGATCAATTTTTAGCAGCGACCCGACTGGCGGCCACATTAAAACCGGATGCCCCTGATCCGGTTTTGGATCCGGAAGAGTTTGCACTGTTCAAAACAGTTTTTGAAAAAAGACCGCGGCTTTTTTATTGGTCTGATATCAAAGAAGAGGTCCGAAGGGCCCATCGCTCCCTCACCATGATTCAGGAAATACTGGAAGAACTACCACCCGGCTTCGAGGAAGCGGAAAAAAGAGAACTCCTCTCTCTCCTTTCACGTGCCTCAACATCGGAAAGAGATCCTTACAACCAATGGCAACCCCCTGCCCTCGATTGGTTTTTGGCCACCTTGAGGCAATACCGCCGGATCGACTCTCCCCAAAAAAGATTTCTCGACTATCTCGCCCCGTTACAAAAGAAAAAAGAGATCCGGTCGTCCGATTTTGTCCTGATCTACAATCAGGTAAAAAATGAGGCGTTCCCTTTTCGAAAAACGCCTCCCATCAAGAGCGGAATCGATTTCCTCCCGTTGACATTAACCCCATTTCATCAGGTAGCGGTCGATGGACAAACAATCCCCCTCCGACTGAAAGTAAGTCCGTTCCACCCGTCAGGAGTGGTGCTCCGACCGATCAAAATGGATGGTCTCGAAGTGGAGTTTTACCGAAAAGATTCAACAAATGGCCAAAAGATCTTACTCGGAACCGGTATCACAGATGCAGACGGTATCGCCACCCTCCATTACAGGGTGGAGTCACCCGATCCCCTCAATCTCCTCTACAACATCAAAAATGATCCGCGGGACTTTCGACAATCAAAAGGTCACCTGCAAATTCTCTCCACAAAAAAACCGGTCATCGCCGTTGATCTGGATGGACTTAGAGACGATCATCTCTTTTGGAGCGGGGTAACCGAGTCATTGCAGAAATTGACAGCCGCAGGTTACCAACCGGTTGCGATCGTTCATCGAGGTGCTAGCACGGAGCACTATGCCAAAATGGTAACCGCGCTGGAGCCATTAAAAATTCCTGCCCTCTATAATGATTTTTCAGACGGGACCTTTGATCCCAACGGAAACGGATTTGATGAGACGCAATTGGAAAAGCTCAAACGGCTCAAGTTTGAATCAGGAATCCCTGTTGTTGGAGTCCTCACACGGGAGATTCATCAACCCGCCTCTTACCAGGAGGCCCAAATCGAGATTATCCCGTTTGAGGACGATCTGGCCTCTCATACAAAAGCGTTGGCCCAAAACCACCGGGGTTTTCTTGCAAGGGTCGAATCGCCTGATTTTGATCCGGAAACCTTCTACTGGGATGGAATGACCGAGTCACGATGGCGAGAAGGGAACAAGATTCAACTTTTTCCCGGAAATGAGCATGCCGCAAACGCACTAAAGAGAGTCCTCCGAGAGGCCCGATCTTTTATCTCATTTCAGGGGGTCACATTGATTGATGATCCGTTTGGAAAAGAGGTCCGGGACCTCCTGATACAAAAAGCCAGAGGAAATAATGAGTCGCCGCCAATCCCTGTAAAGCTCATCCTGGATGGCGCGTTGGGAAATTTCATCTTTCCGACAGCAAGCGGGTTTGGCCGGACCGATGGAGACGATATTGACCGACTCGAAGAGAACGGTGTTGAGGTCGCCGAACATGAACTGTACGAATACTTTGATTGGGATGAGACATTCTTTGGAGTCATGACAAGGCTCCACGCCAAGTTTCTGATTGCCGACTCTCCTGAAGGAGTCGTAGCCATGGGGGGAGGAAGACACCCCTCCACATCCTATTTTGGCACAAGAGCGGATAAGGCCGAATTCAACTGGTTTGAAAAACTGACCTTCAGTATCGATCTTGGTCCTTATCAGGACTTAAGTTATACGGTCCGCGGCCCAATTGTTGAAGATATCCATCGCGAGTTTATTGAAAGCTTTGAGTATTATAAGGAGAAGCGCCTCGGAGATGACGAAAAGAGAAGACTTCTGGATCCCCAACTCTATCAACCACATCCAATCGGAGCAGGAAGCACACCGGCCCGCCTCATCTTGCACCGGCCCTATCAAAATCAGAACTGCCAGAACGTCCTGACCCGTTTTCTGGAGTCACCAACCTCCCGGGAAGTCACCTTTGTCAATTCGTTTGAACCGACGGAGGCTCTCAAGGAGGCGATGAAGAAGGCAGCGCGGGAAGGAAAACAGGTACGATGGATTGTCGGGAAACTGGGTCGCTTCTATGATGACCGGAGGGACAAGGTCTTTCAGGAGATGCTTGACGCCGGCGTTGAGATTTACCGGATCCCTTACAAGCTCCACACCAAGTTGTACGGCACCCCTCAGTACTACGCCTTTGGGAACCATAATGTGGACACTTTTTCCTTAAGGGATTTGGAGGATCTTCTCATGGTTCCGGCAAACTCCAACGGCGGAGAGCAGGCCTCCCGATACATTCAAGAACTGCTCGCTGCGGCAACCCCTCTCCATAAAAGATAGATCATCTCAAGATCCCCAAAAATCAAACAAGGGAGAGGATAATCTTCCCTCTGACATGTCCCGTCTCGATCTCCCGGTGGGCCTCTCGAACCTGATCCAGAGAAAAGAGCTTGTGAAGATGAACCGTGAGCTTTCCTGCCTCCGCGAGCTCTCTTAATTGATTTAAATGATCCGGCTCCGGCCTCACAAAGACATAGCCGGGGGTAATGCCCCTTTGCGAAAAGTAATCCTGATCAATTTCCAAAATGGAGGTAAGACGCCCACCCTTCTTTAAAACACCTGCACTCTTTTTCTGAAACTCACCACCAACGGTATCAAAAACCGCATCGATCCCCTGAGGAAAATCCTGAAGCACCGCCTGAACAAAGTCTTTCTTTGTATAATCAATTGCCTTATCGGCCCCAAGTTGTTGGACGTACTGGTGGTTTCTTGAACTCGCCGTGGTAATAACTTTGACCCTACTATTTTTGGCGAGTTGAATTGCATACCCTCCGACCCCTCCGGCACCGGCATGTATCAGGATCGTCTCTCCCTTCTTTATCTTGAGACTTTCGAAGAGGGATTGATAGGCAGTCAGACCGGCAAGCGGGATCGCAGCCGCCTCTTCAAATCTCAAGTTTTTTGGTTTTAGGGCAAGATGCCTCGGCTCCAGCGCAATAAACTCGGCGTATGTTCCATCCTGAATCTTCTCCTTGCGCGTGTAGGCGAAAACCTCATCTCCCTTCCTAAACCCAATGACCTCTGAGCCAACCGCCTCTACAATCCCTGAGGCCTCCCAACCGGGTATGATCGGAAACTGATGAGGCATCCGCCCTTTCAGAAGTCCCAGGCGGATCTTCCAATCGACCGGATTCAGACCGGCAGCGATAATCTTGACCAGGACCTCACCCGATCCAAACTTGGGTAGCGGTACCTCCGCCAATTCCAAGACATCCACCCCGCCAAATTTTTGAATAAATGACCGCCTTCATGTATGATCAATCAACCATTGATCAAGTTATCAATTTTATCAAACTGATAAAATTATCAAAATGAGAGCTTAATCGGCCATGTTGTAAAAAAATACCATTACTATTCAGATGGTTATTGAATCAACGAGGGCCGGATTCTGGCGTACATTTTGCAGGAATTACGATGCGATGAAAAGAGTTATTGGAATCTTCGTCTTGAGCCTCCTGCTTTTTAGCCATCTTTCTTTTGGGGCCAATACGGAAAAGATGAGAGGAGTACAACCGGGGCCAAAAATACCACGAGGCTCAACAGACCTTTCAAGGCAGGTCAAGGAGACCCGTAAAAAGGAGTCCCCCCGAAAAAGAACCTTTAAGGAACTTTTCCGAGATGCCCGTGACTGGTTTGTGGCGGAGGTCGATGATCTCTTGACCCCTGTGGCAACAGCAACCTGCGGGAATGGAGTCATAGAGCCTCCCACAGAAAATTGCGACGGCGAGGCCGATTGTCCCTCTCATTGTGTTCGACCAAGACCTCCCATGAACTGTGCCCCTCATCCAAATCGTCTCTTGTGTCCGACATCAGGCTCTCCATGGTCATTGATATCTGGATCGGAAGATCAAAATGAAGTCGGCATGAGTCTGGAGCTCGATGCCTCCGGAAATCTCTATACCGTAAGCCGTGAAGGGTATGGAGCCGCTACCCATGGTATTGTCACGAGACAAATGGACAGCTGTGGTACCCTTATTTGGGAAAAAAGGATCATCTATATTCCACCCACCCCTATTTACACTGAGATCGAGCCAGTGACGACATCTTTGGACAGCATCGGTGTCGATGGATCGGGCAATAGTTTTGTCATCGGTATAAAGGAAGACCTCCCGGGGGGAGGGAGTGGTTGGAGTATCAACGGGGATGGCACGTGGGTTTTCGTGAGGGGATATAATTTTACGGGCGATCTCATATGGGAAGAGAATATTGACCAGGTTGGAAATTCGGCGGCCATAGAAGTTGATTGCGCGGGGAATGTCTACGTCGCCGGGTGGTCTGTCCCTCCTGTTGGTTCAGATCCAAAAGAGGTCCCAAGGGTCTGGGTCCGAAAGTATAAATTAGATGGCACGGGGACACGGGTCTTGGCCTGGGAATCGACTGACTACGACAGCAAGTTGGCCCATGACTATGTTTCATCGATGACCGTCGATGGAGCGGGGAATCTCTACGTGCTTGGATGGACCCATCTTCAGGATCCTTCGGCGCTCCCGGGGAGTGGATTGCAATATCCCAACGCCCTCCTCCTGAAGTATTCGCCGGACGGGGCTCTTTTGCAACGAGCGGTCCGACCTTCGATCATCGGCAAACTCCGCGGACACTCGATAGGGCCTGATGGAAACCTCTATGCCACTACAGCCTCTGAGGGAGCGATCGTGGAGAAAATCTCATCAACAGACCTCTCTCATCTCGAGTGGATAACATTAGACGATATTTCACCCCCTTATTACCCTGAAGAGCCTATTCAGGTCCCGCAAAGATTCGCAGATAATGTGGCCTTTAGCAGTGAGGGAAACATGTACGTTACAGGCTGGAAGTATCTGGAAGGGACCTCATCAACCAGTAATAAAAATTATCCCTGGGTAAGCAAATTGAATCCTCCGGGGACCGAACTGCTCTGGGAAAACCTCGTCCCAGGCGTTTGGGATGGGCGTGGAGACGCCCTCAATTACAATTTTGGGGTCACCTTCTTCGATCTGGCCGTTGATTCTTTTGGAAACAGCTATTCCATCGGGGGCATCATCAATCACGACCCCTCAGACCTGAGGTATCGTGCTGCCGATATTTTGATTCAGAAGGCAACGCCCTCTGGTAGTACAGATGGCTGGGGAGGGACATTTTCGGGCCCTTGAGCTACTCCCCTTTGCTGGTAAAATGAACCTCCCCCCGGCAAGACCGCGGGGTTTCTTGGCGGAGGCGGATAAATTCGTCACCGAATTTATGAATCGAAGGACTTAGTCTGTACCCTCACAGAGTACGAAAAATGTCCTCAAAGAGCACTTTTCCGCACCACCTATAACCTTCAGTCGAGAGTAAAAGCAGAAGGATTCACTATAGTGTTTCAACTTTTTATTCGTACGGTAGTGCGGATAAAAAGTTAGAAATACTTATGGTTGGTCATTTTAAATTGTACTAATTGAAAGTTAATAAACCATAGAAATATCAACCGACGGAATTCTGGACGAGTTAGAGCAGTAAGGAGAAATGATATGACCCCTATGAAACCAATTCTTGCTTTAGTGGGAGCCGCGGCGGGCGCAGCAGGTTTGCTTGGCTGCTCCTCCAGTTCACAATCGACTAATCGAGGCCAGGAAGCCCCCCCGATAACCACCAATGGTGATATTCCCTACTCCAAGGAGTTTCCATCCTATCAACAATGTGTCGATTACGTAAACAAAAACTCACAGAAGGTTGGAACGGGCGATCCTTTCATCGGTTCCTGCATTTTTGAGCACGGAGTTCCCAATCCACTCCGTGTCGCAGGCGCCGCCTACGACTTTACCAAATATACAAATCTGATGATGTACATCACGCTGACCGACAAAGAAAAACAGCAAGTCCTGGCGGCCGGTGCAGGCATCAAAGAGGATAAAGAGGCCGGGGAGGTGATGTATAAACAGTTGGTCCAAGTCCTCTGGAATTACACCGGACTGGCAAGAAAGCCGGACGGACTCGGTCGAACCAACTGGGAAGGTCAGGGAGTTGTTTGGGCCGACAAAGTGAGAACCCCGGTCTCCTGCGGGTGGTGTCATACCGGAAAGGTTCCGACCAAGACAGGATTTGAATATCGTCCGGGCGTCCCCAATAAAGAGATTCAAGTTGCTAAATTCCCGCTCCGAATGAAAAAGGTGCTCGATGCGCTTGAATGGAATTGGTGGAAGGCACGTTGGAAGAACCATGACGACCTGCTTCCCAAACCGCTGGCCCTTGTTGCTCGAGAGGCGCTTCGCGAAGGAGATCCCGGATTCAATATAGGGCGTCGCTTTGAGCTTTGGCTGGGAGGCATGCTTTATGATGAAGACTCCCTTGGCTATACAATCGCGCGGGTGCCTGTCTGGATTCACGGAGGCATTTTTGTCAGCCTGCGGGATCCGGTCGATTTTGAACCAAGCAAGCTTCGACAAATGGCATTTTCCCTCAAACTCTTATTTGGTGCCAGCTTACCGGAACTTAGCATGGGGAACGGAAATGTTCCAATCGGACCCGGCTACTGGAGAGACAATCACCTTCAGCAAACACTCTTCCGACTCGGGTTTCTGGACAACACATATACCGGAATCTCAAAGGCGGGGCTTCCGGTTGAAAACGGAACACCGGCCCAAATGACAGCTCGTTGGAAAGATCTCTATGCGTTTATTCAAAGCTTGAGACCTTCTCCTTTTCCATTCCCTATTGACGAAACTTTGGCACGTGCCGGTTTTGAAGTCTTTCAGGAGAATTGCAAGAGTTGCCACAATATTGATGTGGGTCCCTCCGGCATTGTCTCTCAATTCAGAGAAACCCGTACGCACCCCAGTACCGTTATCGGCAGTGAACCATTCGATCGCAATTATTTTGATAATGCGTTACACCCAGACTATCTGGATAGGCTCAACCGCTCTCAATTCATTACGCAAAAGGAAAGGCATCCCGTTTACACAAGGCCGAAAGGGTTGGTGGCACAGAGCCTAGCCGGTGTCTGGGAGAGTTACCCCTACGGCTATTCCGACTGCTGGCCTGACCTCCTTTCCTCTATCTCAGGGAGTGAGCGTCCGCTTGTCTGGAAGATGTCTCCGGATGCCTATAATCCGGAGCGTGGCGGCATGGTTTATTCCGATTTAAGTAACACACAAGAGAAACCGGGCTCACTCGGCACGTCTGTTGTCGACCGGCGAGTCGAAGGGTTCAAATGCACGGGACACGATTTTGACCAGCTTCTCACACCCGAAGAGATAAGGAGTGTGGTTGCATTCTTGAAGACAGTTCGTAGCGAATAACAATACTATATCATGGAAACCTATTGGCCTTCCTCTTCATCGCCTCCTGACGGATCGCTCGGATCACGGCCGGCATCACCCTCTTGACACCCCAACGAATGAGGAATTTCGGGACGTGGGCGTCCGGGTCCGTCCGAACCGAATAGACAAATCGAGTCCGGCGAGGATCCCCCTCAAAAGGGGCAAGAACCATCTCCGCCTCCAAGGACTTGATATTCCCAGCCGCCTTCGTCATCGTGGCACGGTAAAGACCGGTCAAACTTTTTGTCTCATCATCCTGAACACGAATAATCATCCAGCGATTTTTTACCGGCCACGGGACATCATAAAACTGGAAGGCATCATGGCCCCATTCCCCTCCAACGAGCCTTTGAGACCTCATCGAAAAAGACTGCCGTCCAAGAATTTCGTAAAAATGGCCAACCTTCTTACTCTCCCCGACCTGGTTCGTTATCTTTGGAGTAACGAGGCGACTATCCAGCAAGGTTGGAATCTCATAGCTTAGCCACCGGTCGGAATCGATGAATATCTGCCAAACAAGCGATGGCGGGGCCTCAATGGCAGCGATCATCTTCGCCCAGACCAGAGCTCCCTCATACCCACCCTCGGAAACAACCTCTCCACGACGCAACCTCTCATCGACTGACAGCGGCTGTGAGGAGCCAGCTGTAACAGACGTTGCCCCTATCAGAAGAATACCTGCGAGAAATACTTTCCTTTTGAAAATGAAGGGGATCACACAGCTCAAGCTTCTTCAGGTAACGATCCGAACGACCGAATCTTTAGCTTACTGCCAACCTTGATTGTCCTATGACGTACCAACGCATTCCATTTCTTGAGCTGCCTGACCGAGACATTAAATCTCTTTGCAATCTCCCATAGAGTATCACCGGTCTGTACTTCGTAGAGAATAAACGCCCCACTGGAGGCTCCACCAGTTGACTCCTCAAGGTGGGCCGAGGTTGGTGCTGAGGCCTTTGTGACAAGACGAAGCGTCTTCCCCTGTTGCAGATTGTCCCAGTTGACATGCGGGTTCATCGCTCGCAGTCTGGAAGGACTGACACCAAGTCGCCGACCAATCTTGAGGATTCCATCGCCACGCCGGACACGATATCTCAAGGTCCCACCGCTATCCGCATATCTCAACTCACGTCCTGAGGGGCCATGGAGTCGCAACCTCTCCCCTTCCGGTGCGTCATAGGGGATCAAAACTCTTTGCCCGGGTGACAAGATGGTTGATGTCGTGGTCTGATTGACCGCCGCTAACAACTGGATCGGAACTCCATACCGATTGGCCAATAACTTGAGCGATCCCCCCTGCTTCACCTCATAAACCTCACGGGCGATCTTCTCATCGGGAGTCAGAAGCCCACAACGGGTTTCAAACGCCTCAATACCGGACATCGGTATTTTCAGGCGATACTGACTCTCATTCGGTGGGGTCACCCAGTTCCTTATCTCGGGATTCAATTCCTTGAGTTCTTGATAGGTACTGTTGGCACATTGGGCAGCAATCCGAAGATCGATCGGCGCACTGAGAGAGACAAACTGATATGGAATCGGCTTCTGGTAAGCAATCCGCCCAAATCCATAAGCCGATGGATCCCTGCTGATGAGTGCCGCGGCAATGATCTTGGGAACGTAGTTTCTGGTTTCGCGTCTTAGGTAGGTACGTCCATGCTGCGTCATCTCCCAAAAATCGACCGTGTGGTATTTTCGAATCGCACGACGGATCTTCCCCTCACCGGCATTGTAAGAAGCCAATGCCAAATACCAGTCTCCCAAACTTTCATGGAGATCCCTGAGATGACGTGCAGCAGCATCAGTGGAACGCTCGGGATCTCTCCGTTCATCAATCCAGGAGCTTACCTGAAGGCCGTAGCGTAAGCCGGTCCGGTACATGAACTGCCATTTGCCAGTCGCCTTGGCACGGGAATAGGCATTCGGATTAAACCCGCTTTCAACAAGGGCCTGATAAGCCAGATCTTCGGGCAGTCCATACTGTCGGAAGATCTTCTGAATCATCGGGAGATACCTGCCGGATCTCTGAAGATAGAGCTCAAATTTCTCGCGCCCCGGCCCTTGAAAATATTCAATCTGTTCCTGAACCTGATCGTTCATGACAAGCTTGAGCGGGGGAAGTTTGGAATGAACCCTCTCCTCACGATCAATCTCATCAACGGAAGGGAGATGGCGTGCAACCTGTTTTGGAGCCGTAGCGCAGCCGAAAGAAAAAACCAGCCATAAAATGACAGCCAGTTTGAAACAGCCCTCACCCCAAGAGGTTGTCATTAAAACCTTGCCCTTCTCCCGCCCTTCGGCATGGCTCAGGGCAGGCCAAGGGGAGAGGACTCCTTCAAATACAGGAGATTCAGTCAGCATGTTTTCTAAGGAACGTCGGTATGTCATATTCATCTCCATCCGGGTCTGGTACAAACACCTCCGGACCCAAATCCTGAAGCATTTTTTTGAGATCGGTCTTGATCGGGACTTTAGCACGGTTTCTATGAAGCTGTGAACCCTCTTCTGAGGCTGCTTTTGTTGATGGGGAAACCAAGGACTCTGCCATAGCGGGACGCGGCATCCAATCGTTTCTCTTTTGATAGGCCGTAAAGGACGATCCAACGACAGGCCCGTTCTTTTCAAATCCGGTGGCAATCACGGTCACCCGAATCGATTCTTTCATCGACTCCTCAATGACAGCCCCGAAAATGATGTTGGCCTCCGGGTGAGCCTCCTCCTGAATCAGCTTGGCCGCTTCATTCACCTCATGCAACGTCAGGGTTTTTCCACCGGTCACATTAAGGAGAATTCCAGTTGCCCCGGTCATCGACAGATTTTCAAGCAACGGCGATGAGATCGCCCGGGTTGCTGCATCGATGGCACGATGTTCACCCGAGGCGACACCGCTTCCCATCAGGGCGATCCCTTTTTCAGCCATGACGGTACGAACATCCGCAAAGTCGAGGTTGATCAATCCTTTGACGAGGATCAAATCGGAGATCCCCTGAACGGCATGCAGGAGGACCTCATCCGCCTTGTGGAACGCCTCAAGCATCGGCATCTCTTTCCCGGCCACCACGAGGAGACGCTCATTCGGAATAGTGATCAACGTATCGACAATTTCACGCAATTCATCGAGCCCCTGCTCGGCATAGCGGAGTCTCCTTTTCCCTTCAAAAGAAAACGGCTTGGTGACAACGGCAATCGTCAGTGCCCCCAGATCCTTGGCGATCCTGGCAATAACGGGGATCGCCCCTGTCCCCGTCCCACCCCCCATGCCAGCGGTCAAAAAGACGAGGTCGCACCCCTGAAGCATCTCGGTGATCTCCTCTTCACTCTCAATCGCGGCACGACGACCAACCTCCGGATTGGCCCCCGCCCCCAAACCTTTCGTCAAATCCCGGCCAAGTTGAATTTTTGTCTTTGCAAGGCTCGCTCGAAGCGCCTGAACATCGGTGTTCGCCGCAACAAACTCAACACGATCCAATTTCCCCTCAATCATTGTGTTGATGGCGTTGCCCCCACCCCCTCCAATACCCAAAACTTTGATTGAGGCTCCTCCCGGCGATTTTTTTTCTATCAGTTCAGACATCTCCCCCCCACTTCATCAAAAAATCTCTTCCAACCACTCGCGCATCCGTTCCTTCACTCGTGAATAGACGTTCCCTTCGCGCGAGCAGAATAGCTTAGATCCCTGATTTTGGCTACCAAAACGTACAAGACCGACACCGGTTGCATACAAAGGACTCTTGACGACCTCCACCAATCCGCCAATCCCATGAGGGACACCGATCCGAACCGGAAGATTAAACACCTGTTCGGCAATCTCGATCATTCCAGGCAAAAGCGTACTCCCACCGGTCAGCACAACCCCCGACGGAACAAGATCCTCGTAGCCCGATTTGACAATCTCCTGCCGAATAAGTGTCAGAAGTTCTTCGATCCTGGGCTCGACAATTTCTGAAAGGATCTGTCGAGAGAGAATCCGGTCCGCCCCTCCACCGATGGAAGGGACTTCAATCGTCTCATCTTTCTGAACAAGCGAGGTCAGCGCACAACCGTAACGCAGCTTGATCTTCTCCGCCTCGAGAAAAGGAGTCCTCAATCCGACAGCAATATCGTTCGTGACATGATTACCCCCGATGGAAAGAACCGTCGTATGAACAAGGCTTCCTCCGGAGAAGACTGCCAGATCGGTTGTCCCACCGCCAATATCGAGCAAAACAACGCCCAACTCCTTCTCCTCGGGTGTAAGCGTTGCTTCGGCGGAGGCCAGTTGTTCCAGAATGATATCCTGTACATTCAAGCCCGCCCGGTTACAGCATTTGACGATGTTCTGGGCCGAGGTCACCGCCGCCGTCACGATATGAACCTTGGCCTCCAGCCGAACACCGGCCATTCCGACCGGATCCCGGATACCGTCCTGCTCATCGACAACAAACTCCTGCGGAATGACATGAATCACCTCCCGGTCCAGCGGGATCGCGACCGCCTGGGCAGCATCAAAGACACGATCCAGATCGGAGGAGCGAACCTCCCCCTCTTTGAGGGCAACAATTCCGTGGCTGTTGATCCCCCGAATATGACCACCGGCGATCCCTGTGAAGACCGATGAGATCTTCCTTCGGCTCATCCCCTCGGCCTCTTCAACCGATTTTCGGATCGAATCAACAGTGCTTTCTATGTTGATCACAACCCCCTTTCGAAGCCCCTTGGAAAGGGAGGATCCGAGTCCGATAATATCCACCCCGTCATCGGTAATCTCCGCAACGACCGTCGAGATCTTTGTGGTCCCGATATCGAGACCGACAATGATGTTGTCTTCTTTTGCCATAGCTCACCCCCCCTTTAGAAAAACTCTTTTGTTGTAGGTTAAATCGATCGAGAGATTCTTTGTCTTTGCATTGAGCACTTCTGGCAAAATGCCAGAGAGACGATCAATCCTCTTGTCCCATTCTTCCTTCCCCAAAATCGCCTTCACCACGGGACGAAGGGTGAAAAGAACGACCCCTTTGGATTCATCCCAGTGGATTTCTGACAGACCAACCGTTCTTAACAACTCCTGCTCATAAAAAGAACGGATAATGCCAACGAGTCCCGCAACCTCCTGCTCCTTCCCCTTTTTGAGACCGGTAATAATCGGCAGATTTTTGGGATCCCTCCCCTCCAGCTTCTTGAAGATCTTTCCCTCTCGGTTCACAAGATGAAGACCATTCCATTGAATGAGAGCAACCGGCTCCTGTTCCTCCAGAGAAATCACCAGGCGACCTGGGAAAGCCTTGGCAAGGGCAACACCCTCAATCCACGGAGAGGAGAGGAGGCGGTCATGAACCTTCTTTAAGGAGAGACGCAGAAGATTGTCTCCCCGATGCAAGCCCGAGAGCGCAATCACACTTTTCTCCGTAAGATGCCGCGGGGGTGTTAAAAGAACAATATCGGACAGACGAAAAGGACGCAGCGGTGGCAAGAGCCAAGGGAGCGGAAGGGCCACGAGGAGAAGAATCAGCCACCAGAATTTGAATAGAAAGCTCTTCATAATTTGAGTGTCGCCCCCTGAAGAATGCGTTCACAAAGGTCCTCATAGGAGATACCGATCGAGGCAGCCGCCTTGGGAACAAGACTCGTCTCCGTCATGCCGGGAATCGTGTTCGCTTCGAGAAACTGCGGAGTCTCTCCCTCCAGGATAAAGTCGAGTCGGGCCACTCCGGCCAGACGGAGGGAGCAATAAATCTCCCGGCTGACCGCCTGTGTCTTCTTTTGGATCCCTTCTGAAACCCGGGCCGGGACAATGTATTCCGTCATCCCCTTGGTGTATTTTGCCTCGTAATCGTAGAAGCCACCGCGTGGCACCACTTCAATGATCGGTAACGGTTCCCCGTTAAGAAGCCCCACCGTCAATTCACGTCCGGTAACAAATTTTTCGACCATGACCCAGGCGTCCAGAGAAAATGCCTTCTCAAGTGCCGGTCGGAAGGATGACGGCTCCCTGACAATCGAAACGCCCAGCGTAGAGCCCTCATTGTTCGGTTTGACAACCACCGGAAGCGGAAGGGGCGATTCCTGAGGAAACTCGGCCCCGTGAATCATCCGCCAGTCGGCTGTCGAAAACCGGTCCCCGCGGACAAGCCGTTTGGTCAGGTCCTTGTCCATGGCGATCGCTGAGGCGAGTGGTCCGGAGCCGGTATAGGGAACCCCCATCACCTCCAGCATCCCCTGAATCGTCCCATCCTCGCCAAAACGCCCATGGAGCATGAGAACGGCCACCTCAATCTTTCCCTGAAAAATTTTTTCTGCGACCCGTCGGTCGGCATCAATTTCCACAACGGAATAACCCCGGCTCCTCAAAGCAGAGGCAACCCCATGTCCGCTCCGGAGGGAAATCTCCCTCTCACCGGAGAGCCCCCCCATCAGCACACCTACTTTTTTCTTTTTGAGATCCTGCATTACCTCATTCCTCCCCCACAATCCTGATCTCAGGTTCCAAAAGAACCCCATGCCTCTCCTTCACCTTGTCCCGAATCAACCCGACCAAAGCGAGTACATCCCGCGCAGACGCCTGCCCCTCGTTCACAATAAAGTTGGCATGCTTGGGGGAGACACGGGCCCCTCCCACACGCACGTTCTTAAGACCCGATTCCTCAATATAAAATCCGGCATGTCCCTTGGACGGGTTTTTAAAAACAGAACCGATGTTCGGGACATTAAGCGGCTGGGTCTCGATTCGTTTTTCCCGATCCGCCTGAATCTTCTCACGGATCGATTCGGGAGAGGCCGGATTTAATGAGAGACGCGCAGAAAGGAGAACGGCCCCCTGAGGAAAGTGACTCTTGCGGTATTCAAACCGGATCTTCTCCTTAGGCCAAGTCACGAGTTTGCCGTCCTTCTCCACAAAAGTAACTTCCTGCACAACGGTTCCAATCTCTCCCTTACGAGTCCCGGCGTTCATAAAGAGGGCTCCTCCAACGTTTCCCGGAATACCGGCCAGTGCCTCGATACCGGACAACCCCTCCTGAGCGGTCCAATCGACCAACCGGGGGAGACCGACACCGGTCTCCACATAAACCGTCTTCTCGTCTTCCTTGCGGATTGCCGAGAAACCGCGTGACAGTGAAACGACGATCCCCCGGATCCCTTTATCCCTCACCAACAGATTGCTACCGGCCCCCAAGACAAAATGAGGGATCTTCCGGCTCTTGGTCCAAAGCAGGAGTTTCGATAATTCCTCCACCTGTCGGGGATAAACGAGTGCATCCGCCGCCCCCCCAACGCGCAGGGTGGTGTAGCGCGACATCGGCTCATCAAAAAGTGTCTCTCCACAAAGTTTTTTTATCTCGTCCTTCATCGTGTCCGTCAAAAGGGTCACCTTTCTTGTACCCGTCTCACCAACTCCCGCCCCACCTTCCAGATGTCACCGGCTCCTAATGTTACAATCATGTCTCCCTTTTTCATGCCGGCCTCCACCCCCTTCAACATCTCCTCAAAATCATCACAGTAAACCGCCTTGGCGATCTTTCCGGTCAATGCCCTGCCGGTGATCCCCTGAATCGGTCGTTCACCCGCCGCATAAATTTCGGTGATCAAAAGATGATCGGCATCACCAAACGCCTCGGTGAACTCCTTCATGAGAAGCTTGGTACGACTGTAACGATGGGGTTGAAACAGGACCCAGAGCCTTCCCTTTTTCAGGGAGGCGGCCGTTCGAAGCGTCGCACGAATCTCTTCAGGATGATGACCATAATCATCAACCACCATCACCGGTTTTTCCAGATGAACCTCAAACCGCCTGGAAATCCCTCGAAACCGGGAAAGTGCCCTTTGAACTGCACTGAACCGGATCCCTAGCTCCTGAGCCACCGCGATCGCCGCGAGACTGTTCAAGACGTTATGTCGGCCCGGGAGGGAAGCCAGACGAACCTTTCCCAGAAGTTTTCCCGCACGATACACCTTGAAGGTACTCCCAAGACCGACTGTCCGTATCCCCTTGGCCGTCAGATGAGGCTCTCCATAACGGCTTTCCAGTCCATAAGTGACAAAACGTTTAACAAACTTTTTGGCGATATCTGCCACAACGGGATGATCCAGGCAGAGGACCGCCAGGCCGTAGAACGGGACCTTCCCGGCAAATTCCTGAAAGGTCTTCTTCAAAGAGGAAAAGTCCCGATAATGATCCATATGTTCGGGATCGATGTTCGTAATCACAGCAATGGTAGGGGCGAGATGAAGAAAGCTCCCGTCCGATTCATCCGCCTCCGCCACGAGAAACTTCCCCTTCCCCAAACGGGCATTGGAGCGGAGAGATTTGAGACGCCCACCAATCACCATGGTCGGATCCAGCCCCCCCTCCGCAAGAACACTCGCGATGAGCGAGGTCGTTGAGGTCTTGCCATGGCTCCCGGCGATTGCGATGCCGTATTTCATCCTCATGAGCTCCGCAAGCATCTCGGCGCGGGCGATGACCGGTAATCCACGCCGCAGTGCCTCATCAACCTCGGGATTTTTTCGGGAGACAGCCGAGGAGGTCACGACCACCTGGGTTGAATCGACGTGGGAGGCAGAGTGTCCAATCGAAATTCTCGCCCCCCGTCTCTTAAGCCGATCGGTCATCGACGACCTGGCAAGATCAGAACCTGAAACCTGGTAGCCAAGATTGAGCAAAACCTCTGCAATGCCGCTCATGCCGATTCCTCCAATTCCGACGAAATGTATCCGGCGAATATGTTCATACATGACGCACCAACGAAACCAGACGAAGAGCCATCCTCTCTGCAGCATCCCGGCCTGGGAGCGATCGCATCGCCTCCGCATGACGCCTCAAGTCCTCCCGATCCGCTTCATAATGAAGAATCCGATGGAGCAGTTTTTGCCTTCCGGCATCCGACATAATCTCCTGATCCGGAATCATCTCCGCCGCACCCCTCTCAACCAATTTCATCGCATTCCACCTCTGATGTTGGTTGACTGAATGGGGATACGGAATGAAGAGGGCCGGGCGCCCCGTTACCACAAGCTCTGCAATCGTGGATCCTCCAGCCCTCGAGATCACAAGATCCGCCTCGGAATACGCCCTTTTCATATCCTGAATGAAGGGAGAAACCTCGACCTTCTCCTCTCCGACACCCATCTTGCTGTACGCCTGCCTCACACGGTCAAAGTCACTCCTGCCTGTCTGATGAATCAAGCGTACCTGACGCCCTGATTCACGGAGGCCTGGCAGTATCTTGAGAATAGCCTCGTTCACAGAGGAGGCGCCTTGACTGCCTCCCAGGACCAAGAGGGTGAAAGGGCCGGTCTGTTTTTGAGAAGTTATCTTCAGCTCAGACCTTGTTGGTGTTCCGAGCCATTCCACTTTCCTTGCGGGAAAATATTTCTCCATCCCCGGGAATGAGGTAAAAACGAGATTGGCAAACCGTGTCAGGAGACGATTGGTGAGCCCCGGAATTGAATTCGGTTCGATGACGGCACGTGGAATCCTTAAAAACCAGGCCGCCAGAACAACGGGACCTGAACTGTAACCACCACTCCCGAGAACCAGATCGGCCTCAAATTTCTTGAGGAGCGAAACGGCCCAGAAGAGAACAAGAGGTATGCGAAAGAGTGTGTTCATTTTTTCAAGAACCGGTCTCCCCCGAAGCCGGCCGACACGAATTCTTTCGTACGAAAACTGGTGCTGCCGGAGGACCTCTTCTTCCGGGCCCAATCCGGAAATAACAAACAGGATCTTCTTATGCCCTTGATGGCGAAGTGACTCCGCCACTGCAATCCCCGGAAAGAGATCCCCTCCTGTTCCTGTTGTCGCAATCACCGTATTCATGCCTTGCTCCTCGAAGCGATATTGAGCAAAATTCCGACCGCAATCATGGAGATCACCATGGAGCTCCCCCCGTAACTGACAAAGGGAAGCGTCAGTCCTTTTGTCGGAAGAAGCCCCGACACGACCCCCACATTGATGACAACCTGGATACCGACCATAAGCCCAATCCCCATCGCCAGGTAGGAAGAGAACAGATCCGGAGCTCTCCAGGAGATCCGAAAGACGCGATAAAGCCAGATGATGAAGAGACCCAGAACGGTCAGCGTCCCTAAAAGTCCCATCTCCTCCCCAACGACGGAGAAAATGAAATCGGTATGGGCCTCCGGGAGATAAAAAAGTTTCTGCTTTCCCGATCCCAACCCCTGACCAAACAGACTCCCAACATGAAATGCCACATAAGACTGGATGATCTGAAAACCGGCTCCTCGTTCGTGTTCCCACGGATTTAGAAAGGCAAGAATTCTCATGCGTCGATAGGGGACAGAGGCGACCAGATAATAAAGCGCAGGCATTGCTAAGAGAATCTCAGAGGCAAGAAAGGAAGGCTTCGCCCCCCCCACAAACATCATAATGAAGAGGGTCGCCCCCATCACGGCACCCCCTCCCAAATCCTTGCCCAAAAGAACTCCGCCGATCAGAAGGCCAGAGAAAACCAGGGGAGAGATCCAGGTAAAAAGAAACTGAACCTTTTCCTGTTTCTTGGAGAGGATATAGGCAAGATAGATAACGAGGGCGATCTTGGCCATTTCGGACGGCTGGAGAGTAATCGGCCCAAGTCGAATCCAACGGGAGGTCTCACCGACCCGAACCCCGAGCGAGGGAACAAAAACCAGTCCCATCAGGAGAATCGAGATCAAGAGGAGCGGGTAGGCCAACCGCGCATAGAAAGTAAGAGGGATTATACGGGCCACCACCATCCCGATGAACCCAACAAAAACAATTACGACTTCTCTCTTCAAGAAATGGAGACTGTCTCCAAATCGTTCCTTGGCCAGAATCCCGGAGGCGGAGAAGACCATTGTCATGCCGACCGCCACAAGAAAAAGAGTCGTCAGGAACAGGGTGTAGTCAAATGGTTTGCGAAGGGTCATCATGTAAGTTGGGCAACAATCTCCTGAAAATGTTTTCCCCTCTCCTCAAAATTTTTGTACTGGTCAAAACTGGCGCACCCGGGCGAGAGAAGCACCCGATCACCCGGCTTCGCCTCCTCGCTTGCCTTTTTGACCGCATTTTCCATAGTGCCAACCTCTGCAATGGAGGCCGTCTCTTTGAGTTGACGCGCCATGAGGCGAGAGGCATCACCAATCAACAAGAGGCTTTTGACCTTTTGGGCTATGAGGGAGCGCAGAGGGACAAAACTCCCTCCTTTATGTTTTCCGCCGGCAATCAGGATCACCTGATGGTCCTTGAAACCCGATAGTGACTTGGCCAGCGCATCGATATTGGTCCCTTTTGAATCATTATAATAGAGAACACCGTTCCGCTCGCGTACCAACTGCATCCGGTGGGGCAGGCCCTCAAACCTCTCAAGAACCTCACGAATCGTCTTCGATGGGACTTCGCAAATCCGTGCGACCCCGATAGAAGCCATCATGTTCTCAACGTTGTGGAGACCGATCAGCTTCACCTTCTCCAGGGGATAATCCTCAAACTCCCCCTTCCAACGCCGGACAATCCTTCCACTGGAAACGAACAGGCCATCCTGGAGAATCGAATGTATTGAAAACGGAAGGTGTCTCGCCTTTGACCGGGAGAGATACGACTTCAGCGGCTGACTTTCCTGATTGAAAACGACCCAGTCGCGATAGGTCTGATCCTTGAGGATCCTCATTTTCGCGTGAACGTAATCACGGAACGTAGCGTAACGATCGAGATGATCCTCCGTCAGATTGAGCAGTACAGCGACCTTGGGATGGAATTTTTTCACGGTTTCCATCTGAAAACTGGAAACCTCCACGACCGCATAATCGTATTTCTTATTCTCCATAACGACCTCCAGAAGTGGTCGACCGATATTTCCGGCCAATGCCACCTTCTGCCCCGAGGCATTGATCAACTCGGCAATCAGGGTTGAAGTTGTTGATTTGCCGTTCGTACCGGTCACTGCGATGAAAGGAGATTGAAGGTACAAAACCGCCACTCCCATCTCTCCCAGAATCGGAATCCTTTTTCGGTGGGCCCGCTTGAGTCCGGGAATCTCCATCGAAACCCCCGGCGAGACACAGATCAGATCCTGCCGCACAAAAATATCTCCATCGTTGTTCCCCAAATGCCACTCGATCGGGAGTCCTTTCCATTGTTGAACAATCCTTGAGAGATCTTCTTCCTGTTTGAGATCGGTGACGGCCACACGCGCCCCCTGATCCAGAAAAAAGCGTGTGGCCGCCTCTCCCGATCGCCCTAACCCTACCACCAAAACTTTTTTGCCCTTGAGGCGCATTTTCTACCCTCACCCCCTCATCTCTCCTCTCACTCACACTCCCCTTTCCCGCTATCTCAACTTCAAGGTCCCCAATGCCACCAAACACAACACCAGAGAAACAATCCAAAACCTCACAATCACCTTCGGCTCCTGCCATCCTTTAAGCTCATAATGATGGTGGAGCGGGGCCATCTGAAAAACCCGCCGACCAAAAATCTGGAAAGAAAGAACCTGGGTGATCACAGAAACGGTCTCCAGAACAAAAATTCCACCGATCAGAATCAATAGAATCTCGTTCTTCGTCATGAGCGCGAGGAGACCAAGGGCCGCTCCCAAGGGAAGTGCCCCGACGTCCCCCATGAAGATCTCCGCAGGATAGGTATTAAACCAGAGAAATCCCAGAAGGGCCCCCGCCACGACCCCGCCAAAGATAGCCAGCTCTCCCGCGCCGGGGATATGGGGGATCTGGAGATAATTAGAAATCCGGATATGTCCGGCGAGATACGCCAGAACCGCATAGGAGATATAAGCCAAAAGCGAAGGACCGGTTGCGAGACCATCGAGACCATCGGTCAGATTGACCGCGTTGGAGGTACCGACAATCACAAAAATCGCAAACGGGAGATACCAAAGCCCCAAATCAGGTCGCATCATCTTAAAGAACGGGAAGGAAAGCCGCGTGTCGGCCGGAAAACTGTGATAGAGAAAAATGGCCGCAATCAACGCAGCCCCGACTTGAAAAAGAAACTTGTACCGTCCTCGGATCCCCTTGTTTGACTTCAAACGAATCTTTTTCCAGTCATCAGCAAAACCGATCCCGGCAAACGCAGCATAAACAGCCAAGGCAACCCAGACAGGGGCACTTCTTAAGTCAGCCCAAAGAACGGCCGAGACAAAGATACAGAAAAAGATCAAGAGACCTCCCATGGTCGGTGTCCCTGCCTTAACCTGATGGTGAGCCGGTCCCTCTTCCCGAATCGATTGCCCCCACTGCAATCTCTGAAGGAGGCGGATCTGCCACCGCCCCAGAAGAAAATAGAGAAGAAGAGCGGTCAATAAACCGCCAAAGGTTCGAAACGTGATGTATTTGAAAAGATTGAAGACGATATATTGATCGGCCAATGAATAAAGAAGAGAGTAAAACATCTTAGTGTCTCAACGCCTCCACCAATCGTTCCAGATGCATTCCCCTCGATCCTTTGACCAGCACAAGGTCTCCCCGTTCAAGCAACGAGTGGATTCTTTCACAGGATCGTCCATTCAAATGAGGAAAGAAGAACGCCTTGTCTTTGGAAAATCCAGCCCTCACAGCCCCCTGACAAAGATCACGTCCTCTTCTCCCGACTCCGACAAGAAGATCAACTCCCGTGCGGGCGACAATGCCCCCAATTTTCTTGTGTTCCGGCGAGGCATGGTCACCTAACTCAAACATATCACCCAAAATGGCGACACGCCTCCTGGCCTGAATTTGGCCCAAAAAAGCCAACGCCTTTTCTGTGGAATCGGGATTGGCGTTGTAGCCATCATTCAAAATCGTCCAGTGTTTTGTTCGAACAACCTGTAGACGCCATTTCAGCCCCTTAAAATGGGCGAGGGCTCTCTTCAGACTATTCCAGGAAACCCCGAAGTGGCGGCCAACAGCAATGGCTGCGAGTGCATTCTCGACATTGTGAGATCCCAAGGCCGGCAGGGAGAATTTCACCGCCTCTCCCCCAGAATGAACCTGAAAACTGACCCCTCGCAGATTATGAACCCGAAAGTCCGAACCCCTGACATGACACCTCTTCCCCCATCCGAAGGTAACAACCGGCACATGACTCATCTTTCGTAGCGAGGAAAGATAAGGAGAATCTCCATTCAGAAAGGCAACGCCGTCACGACGGGGCAATCCCTCCAGCAGTTCTCCCTTGGCACGAACGACATCCCGCAAACTCCCAACTCCTTGGAGATGGGCACGACCGACATTGGTAATAACCCCCACCTGGGGAGAGGCGATCTCCACAAGGCGCCTGATTTCTCCCGGGGCATTCATCCCCATCTCAAGGACAGCGACCTTATGTCTCCGACCCAACCTGAAAAGATTCTGGGGAAGGCCAATGGCGTTATTCAAATTCCCTTCGGTTTTGAGGAGAGGGTATTTCTCCGAGAGAATCTGCGCAATCATCTCCTTGGTCGTTGTCTTTCCGTTGGAACCGGTCACCGCGACAACGGGAATCGAAAATCGCCTTCTCCAGAAACTTGCCAGATCTCCCAGCGCACGAGTTGTGTCGGTGACACGCGCAATGTTTTTGCCTTTGAAACGAGGCGAAAGATTTTTCATCACAACAGCCCCTCCAGCCCCTTTGCGAAAGGCCAGTGGAAGATAATCATGCCCGTCAAATCTCTCCCCCTGCAGCGCAAAAAAGAGATTCCCCCTCTTGATCGTTCGTGTATCCGTGGAAACACCCCGCATCATTGCCCCTTCCCTCCCCGCCACCAGTTTTCCTGACGTCGCCCTCAAAACCTCTGCCATCGATAGTTTCATCGCCCCGATTCACCCTTCACAGATCCACCCAAGATCTCTTTCAAGACTTCCTGATCACTGAAATGAAATTTTTCCTTGCCGATGATCTGGTAATCTTCATGCCCTTTACCCGCAATGAGAATCCCGTCGCCAGGGCGAGCCAGTTCAAGCGATTTTCGCAGCGCCTCCCGTCGATCCGGAATCCGGAGAAGTTTTCCGTGAGGAAAATTGGTCTCTCGAATCCCCTTCCAGATTTCGTTGATAATTTTTTCCGGCTCTTCGGTCCGCGGGTTGTCCGAGGTCACAATCACCAGATCACTGAACTGGGTCACTTCGCGGCCCATCATCGGCCTCTTGTGAGGATCCCGATCCCCTCCACACCCAAAAACGGTGATGAGCCGACCCGGGACAACTCCCTTGACTGTTTGTCCCACCCGCGCCAGCGCGTCCGGCGTGTGGGCATAATCAACAAAGATAAAAAAACCGCGGTTGTTGGGAATCGACTCCAGTCGCCCCGGCACCACTCTAACCGCCTCTATTCCCTGGATCATCTGGTCCATCGAGATACCCGCGCCATGTGCCATACCGATCGCCACGAGAATATTTTCCAGATTAAAACGCCCCATGAGCGAAGAGTTGAGAAGCCCTTCCTTCCCCTCTAAAACAAATTTGAGTCTTGAACCGGATGGCCCCATCTCAAAAGATTTTCCATAAACGGTACAAGACGGCTCAAACCCGACCTCGATCAGACGCTCCCCGCATTCTCCAACAATTTTTCGACCCCAGGAATCCTCCCGATTGATCACACAGAACTTGTCCCTCTTTTTACTCGCCGGGAGAACCTCGGTAAAAAGTCGCAATTTGGCAGCAAAATAATCTTCCAGGGTGGTATGGTAATCGAGATGATCCCAAGTCAGATTGGTAAAGGCGACCCCATCAAAATGGATCTCGCGGACCCGTTCCTGGTCAAGTGCATGGGAGGAGACCTCCATCACAACATGGGAAACATTGGATCTCTTCATTTCGGCAAGTAAACGTTGAAGAGCGAGGGGACCGGGGGTTGTATTCGGGGCCTCCAGAGTTTTTCCCGGGTAGCGGTAGTTCACTGTCCCCAAAACACCGGGGACAAATCCGGCCACATTGAAAATTGATTCAAGAAGAAAGGTTAATGTCGTCTTGCCGTTGGTCCCTGTAATACCAAATAAACGAAGGTGCTTCGAGGGCTCTTCATAAAAGCGTGCCGCCAGTTGAGGAAGGGCCAGACGCGGATTTTCCACAGCAAACTGCGGCACCGTAACTCCAGAAACCGGTTTTGAAAGAACGACCGCAGAGGCGCCTTTGTAAACCGCCTCCGTAACATACGCTCGGCCATCCTTCTCATGTCCCGGAATCGCTACAAAAATATCCCCGGGACAAACCTGACGAGAATCAGAACTGACTCCCTCAACCTCCAAGTCGCCGGAGAAGGAATTTAGCGGAATAATCCCATGAAACAGTTTTGAGAGCTTCATCTCATCCCTCACGGAGAGGCCTGGAACGTGATCCGACATACCTCTCCTTTCTTCAGTTCCTTTCCTGGCGGACAATTCTGATTCACAACAACACCGGAGCCGATCAGCTCAGCCGAAATTTTCCTGTCATCCAAAACCGCAAGGACTTCACGCATCGACATCCCGATGAACCGGGGAGTCCCTTTTTGAGAAGACCCGACGGAGGAGGCTAAAAGAGAAGCAGGCCCATTCAACGAAGCGAGGGAGGCTGTCATGACCGAGGCAGGCCCCTTTTCTTTTTCTGTCGGAGAAACACCCAGCTCACGAAGGGCCGTCCAGGCAATTTGGCGAAAAACAGGAGCAGCGACTGTCCCTCCATAGTAACTCCCCCTCGGCTCATCCACCGTCACGAGCACAACAAGGCGGGGATTATTGGCCGGAACAAAACCAACAAAGGAACTCATGAAATCAGAATGGGAATATTGCCGTCCCTTGATTTTCTGCGCCGTTCCGGTTTTCCCGGCTACATGATATCCCGGAATCTGCGCCAACGTGCCGGTCCCCCCCTCTTCCGTTGCACGAACCAGCATCTGCGAAAGAACCCTCGCCGTGGAATCTTTGAGAATTTTTTTGGATGGAAGGATCGGCTTCCAGACCGTCTTTCCAACGGAATCAGTCACCTTGGAAACGAAGTGAGGAAGAATATCTTCCCCTCCTGCACCAATAATCGCCATCGCCCTTACCATCTGCAGGGGCGTCACACGAATTCCTTGACCAAAGGCGATGTTGGCAAATTCAACCTCTCTCCATTGGGAGACCGGGCGGACAAATCCGGAAGTTTCTCCGGGGAAGTCGATCCCGGTCTTGCGACCAAAACCGAACGCCCCAATAGTAGAAGCAACCTCTTTCTGCCCAACACGCCGACCGACCTTGAAAGTTCCGATATTGGAGGAGACCTTGATAATGTCCGAAAAACTGAGCATTCCGTAGGGATGCGAATCGTGAATCACGCGGTTGCCAACGCGATAGCTTCCGTTCTCACAGAAAAATTTTTCGTCGGGATTAACGGCCTTCGATTCAAGGGCCGATGCTGCAACAATCACCTTAAAAATGGACCCGGGCTCAAATCCGTCCGTCACCGCCCGGTTTTTCCATTGAGACCAGTCATAGTCCTGAAAGGCATTGGGATTGAAACTGGGATAGGTCGCCATACCGAGGACGGCTCCCGTTTGAGCTTCCAGAACAATGCCGGTGCAGGCCTTCGCACGAAACTTCGAACAATTTTGTTTAAGCTCTTCTTCCACGGCAAATTGAATGGCACGATTGATCGTGAGCCAAACATCATGCCATTGCTCCTGACCCGCTCCCGGCAGGCTTGGCATCTCAAACTCACGACCACGGGCATCACGAAAGGCGACTTCCGGTGTTTCATCACCACGCAAATATTTGTCATAGGTCAGTTCTATCCCGCCCAGACCAGCCCCATCCAGACTGACCGCGCCGAGGATCTGACTGGCCAACTCCCGATTCGGATAAAATCGTTTTGACTCACCAACCCACTCAAGACCCGGATCATCCAACCCATGAAGACCGTCTGCTTCCTGCGGGGTCAGATGCCTTTTGATCCAGACATATTTTTTCGTGGAGGTCAGTTTTGAGAAAATATCCGCAAACGGGAGGGAAAGCTGCTTGGACAATACCTTGGCCAGCCTCCCCGGCTCGCTCACCTTGCGGGGTCTCGCGGCCAAAGAAATTGTCGGGATGCTAACGGAAAGCTCTTGCCCCTGACTATCATAAATGGTCCCTCGGGGAGAAATCCGTGGGATGACCGCTTGGTATTGGGTGTTGGCGATCTTCTCCAGTCGCTTGTCAGGAATGAGATGCAGATGAATACAGCGATAAATGAGGATTCCAAAGGAGCCTGTAAAAAAAACAAAGACTACGACCATTCGCCTTCGGATGCGCGAACGATCTTCGCGGGCATGAAACATTTTTTTGAGTCTCATGAGTCACGCGCCGAAATCATCGTTACTGTTTTTTCAGGTGGTTTTTTGAGTCCCATCTGCTGGGCCATCTTCTCAAGACGAAAAGGAGACCGTAGGGTTGCCAACTCCAATCGGAGGGTATGCGCCTCCCCCTTCAGTTTTTCCTGTTCGTCCATCATCTGTCGAATCTGATAGCCATTTTGCACTACCAAAACCCGAGTCCAAACATGGAGCAGCGCGAAAACAAAACAGAGGGAAAGAATAATCCCGGCACGACGCGCAAAGAACCTCATCTTCAGATCCTGTGAGCGGATCACATGGGAACGACGACGTTGTTGTCTTAAAAAAGGTTTCACCTAAATCTTCTCTCCAATGCGAAGCCTGGCCGAGCGGGATCGCGGATTTTCAGCGATTTCCCGCTCAGCCGGCCGAATAGGCTTCGGAGTCAGAATCTTAAAACTCCCCCCGAGCTTTAAGGTTCGCAATCTCTGTTTGATCCTTCGATCTTCGAGCGAATGATAGGCAATGAAAACGGCCCGTCCCCCTTCAGACAAAAGACCAGGGAAAATTTCCAAGAAGCGTTCCAAACGTTCGAGCTCCTTGTTCACCGCAATGCGGAGTCCTTGAAAAGTCCGGGTTGCCGGATGAATTTTAGAGCGGCCAGGCAATACCGAGGCAACAAGTCTCGCCAAATCTGATGTGGTCCGCAAACGTTGCAACGGAGTCCTTTTGAGTACTGCCGCCACGCGCCGAGCACGCGGCTCCTCGCCAAAATTTCGGATGATCCTCTCCAAGTCTTTTTCGGAACTGCGACGAATCAGATCCAGGGCGGTTTGTGTTGATGAAAGATCCATCCTCATGTCAATCGGGCCCTCCTGTCGGAAACTGAAACCCCGATCGGCCCTATCAAACTGCAAGGAAGAAACACCAAGATCGAGCAAAAACCCGTCCACGGCCGTATGCCCCAAGCCCCGGAGAATCTCCGGCAACTCCTCGTAATGGCCGTGGACAAGTTGAACGCTCGCCCCAAATTCCTGAAGACTTTGTTTTGCATGTTCCAGAATCTCTTCATCACAATCGACTCCAATTAATTGCCCTGCTCCCTCCAGACCTCTCAGGATCAACCCCGCGTGTCCTCCTGTACCGACCGTTGCGTCAAGGTAGACGCCCCCTTTCTTAAGGTTCAGACCTTCAAGAACCTCTTCAACAAGGACCGGCTTGTGAAACAATTCCGCCCTCAAAACTCATGATGGCCGACTCCAAAGAATCAAAGGTTTCAAAAAAATCCTCCACACCGGATACGCGGAGAATGTTGCGATGATAAAGGCTCATATTGGCCAGCTTGATCTGGCCGCGCAACGTGTGAGCCGCAACAACAAGAGAAACCATGTCAACAAGAACCTTGAAGTCGACATGCTCCACACGATCAAAGTCGAGAATAATTTTGGGCCAATCGGTATGGATCAGACGCGCCAAGCTACGGCGCAGCTCTCTTCCCTCAAAGAGCTCAATATCTCCCGCCAATCTAAAAATGGAAATGTCTGCCACTTTTTGAAATGTCATTAGAGCCCCAAGTCAGCCAATTTATCGGAAAAGGAATGAAGATCCCTCTCCGCATCACCAAAAATCTTCTGCCACCTTGACTTCGCCCAGATTTCGATTCGCTTGGTCATCCCGACCAGAACAACATCGCGCTCAAGACTCGCATACTCACGAAGGGTTGATGGGATGACAATCCGTCCGTTCGGGTCTAGCGGGCACTCCGTTGCCGCAGAAATAAAAAATCTCTGGAGTGACTTCACTTCGGAACGGAATTGAGGAAGGGAAGCAACCTTTTCTTCCACCCTCTTCCATTCTTTGACAGGATAGGCCCAAAGACAGTCATCAAAATTTGTGACGATCAGCTTTTCTTCATCTTGGGCAGCCAGAATCTCGCGAAATCGCGAAGGGATCGAGAGGCGCCCCTTCTGATCGATCATATGTTCGTATCTTCCACGGAACACCCCGGTATCCCCCTATGAACCGTTAAATGGTTCAATATGGGATTTTATGGGACGATATGGCCAAAGTCAAATAAAATCGAAAAGTTGCCTGTGGATAATTTGTTGATAATTAAGGAACTTTAATGGCAAAAGCCAACTTTATTATCATTCCGCACTGCCAATGAGTCTCCACTTAAAGATTTGCTTGTTAGGTAAGATGGCTAACCAATGAATCCGGAAGTGAAAAGACTAAGCCTGCCAAGGATGCTCAATAATTCCATCCGTTGGTGCTACCTGCCCCATCTCATCAGGCGTCAGCTTGTAGACATGGATCGCATCGTAAGGGCAGTTTTGCTCGCAGAGTTTACAGCCTATACAGGTTTCTATATTAACATGCACAAGCGGGAGAGAGCCCTCAACCTGTTCTCCCCCCTCCATCTGGAGACATTCCGGCACGGGACACCAATGGACACAGTATTCACAGCCAACGCAGGCATCCTTTTCCACCAGCGCCTTCATTTTGGGCTTGGTTGCCTTAGCCGGCTGAGATGGTGCAGGAGTTACCGGTGTTTCTGTTGTTGTTTCCATCGATTGTCTGACGATACGTCCTCAACGCCATTGTGTCAATCAGCCAGCTCTGCATGAAGAGAACAACAAGAAGACAAATGGAGAAACCTATTTTTGAAAAAGCCGATATCCTTTAAGTAGGAGGTTCTATGAACAAACTATCTCTATCGGCTCTAGGGAT
>JACPAL010000009.1 GCA_016180855.1 Deltaproteobacteria bacterium
AAATATCCCCGCCGTCTGCCGATGAGGAGGCATACATACCGGCTGTTTCACAGTGTCCTAAAGGGTCTTCATAAAATTCAGTTCTACTTATAACGGCGTCCTTGAGAACCCCTTCGATCACCTCATTCTCTACGGGAGTGAATCTTGCCTTTCCCTGAGTTAGCCGAATATAATCTTTCACAATCGATGTTGCAGAGGGGTGGCATTCTTTTCCTTCACACGGTTCCTCAGGCCTTCCTTGCAGCGGAACTAGTTTTCGTTGACAAGCCCCGAGGCCAACGGCCAGTGAACCAAAAATCAAGAGATTTGATAGACGCATAGGTAAGCCCTCCTTCTTGCAAGGCGTAATCGGAGAGACCGTGTTTCTGTTGCTTGATATTTGTATTTCTCAGAAATAGAACAATGATGTGGCAAAAATTCCTTTCTCTTCAGACATGATTCCCCGAGGGGACGACCGGATTACACCGTACACCACCGATGTTCTTTATCATGGAGAGCCGGACTGGGTTTATCGGGCCAGAGACTTTAAGGACCTTCAGGAGATCTTGAGATATTGCGATCAAGAGAAGATTCCGGTCACCGTCAGTGGAAGCCGGACTGCCTTAACGGGTGCAGGGATCGCTGAGGAAGGAATTCTTGTTGCGATGGAGAAGAAAAACCGGCTTTTGGAGATTGGCCTTGATCCCGTTACAAAGGTTCCATCCGCCACGGCCGAACCGGGGATTCTTTTGGGAGAATTTCAGCGACAGATTCGTGAGGCCGGCTATTTTTATCCCCCCGATCCGACGAGTCGTAACGATGCCCAGCTGGGCGGGACGATCGGGACCAACGCGACAGGGGAGGATGCGCTCCTCTATGGCCCGACACGCAAGTATGTCCGGCGCCTGAAAATACTCAAGGCAAACGGAGAGGAAATCATTCTGGAGAGAAAACAGCCGTACCGGGGTTCGGTCAAAAACAGGGCCGGTTATTTTCTGGGGGGAGACCTCATTGATCTTTTTGTCGGATCAGAAGGAACCTTGGGGATTGTCACTGAGGTCACGGTTGATCTTCTTCCGGCTGAAAGGCCTTTCTTTGCGGGCTGGGCCTTTTTCCCGGATCTTCATTCCGGTCTTGAATTTGTGGTGGCGGCCTTGAACAGCTCTTCGATTAAGCCAAGGGCATTGGAGTTAATTGACAACGAATCACTCCGCATTGTCGCCACAAAAGAGAGGGCCCCCTCCGCCTGCCAAACGGCCGATTGTGCGATCACCTTTAAACAGGAATACTCGGATGAGCAGGAGATGGGGCATCGGATGGAGGGATGGCTTCATTTGTTGGAAGGGATTCTTAACAAACGGAATGCCGCACACCTGGTCAATGAGATCGCGATCGCGATGGATGAGCCGGCCCAACAAAATTTTCGTCTGCTCCGTCATGCGATCCCCGCCTCGGCGAATGAAGAGGGGAGGCGATATCAGGTAAACGGGGGCGGAAAGATAGCGACCGATTGGTGGGTTCCTGTGGAAAAGATTCAGGAGATGATGGGGCTCGTGGAACAAGAGAGTCGCGAATCAGGCATTCGCTATCTCGCCTATGCCCATATTGGCGATGGCCATCCACATCTCAATTATATAACCAAAAATGCCGATGAGAAGAGACGGGCCAATGGGCTGTTGATCCGTCAGTGTGAAAGGGCCGTGAAACTGGGCGGTGGCGTTGCCGGAGAGCATGGCGTCGGAAAGCTCTTTAGGAATCTGCTCCCGATCCAATATCGATCAACGGTTGTTCAAGAGATGAAGAAGATCAAGCTTTCCTACGATCCCCATCAAATCCTTGGAAGGGGAAATTTGTGGAGCCTTGATTAGGAGGTCGCCCAGTCCCAGATCTCCTCAAAGTGACCACGCTCATGGCCGACAGACGCCTTCTCTGCATTCTTTCTCCAGGCCTCTTTCTTCTGGGCTTCGACATCAACATCGATTTCATGGTTGATCCATTGATCTTCCCCATCTCTTCGAGAGGCGATTTGGGATTCAATCGCTAACAATGATCCATGGATCGAACCAAACTGGCCACGGGCACGGCTCGCCTCATTGATGGTGCCCATATTGTTAAAGATACCAAAAAGGGGAGGGAGGAACCAATCCCAGACAGGATCATGTCCGTCGCTCACTATCTTGCTCGTGACCCCCTTCGGGACAAGGGCCTGAAGTCCTTCTTCGGAGATAATAGCATTTGCGTAGAGCTGTGCAACGAGGGGACGCAGGCTCTCAAGCCCTGTCTTTGCAGCCTGGGCACACCTTTGGGCGGCTGAGGCCTCTGTGGAGGCGAGCGCTCTGTACATGAAGCTGTTATCCTTCGTCTCTGTGTGACACGACGAGTTACCGTCAGAGTCTGTATCACAGACTCTCACAATATCATTCCTGTGCGCCTCGGCCATGACAAGATAGATATTCTCTTGATTGCGGTGCTGAATCGCCTCATCAAGATTTCTGTCGATGTTTCTCGCAATGTCGGCCGTCGGTTTTACGAGGGAGTCAAACGTATTTTTGAGCCGCGTGTGATGATCAAAGTGGGTCTTGTAATCTTCGCGCGATGCATAAAATTTTCCACTGATCCTCTGCCGCATCCGGCCGTTGTAAGTCGCCCTTACTTGAATTTCCTGGTCAATCTCTGCCGTTTTGAACTCCTTGAGTTCGGTCCGGGCCGTTTCTGCCTGATACTTCATGAGACCACCAAAGAAGGAAGGGGCTATCTTTTCGTAATCCTCAATATTCTTTTCGAGTTTCTTGTACGCAAACAGCTGTTGACTTGAGGCGGTTCCCATTTCGTCCAGGAGCATCGCCATAAAACCTTCAAAACCGTCTTTTGCTGCCTTCGCTTCCGTCTCTTGAGAGCGCTGCTGCCAGGTAGAGAGGAGCTCCCCTCCGACTCGGGAGGTCGGATCCGTCGAATATCTGTTTTCATTGAGGTCGGCACGTGTATAGGTCATTCGGTCAAACACCTCATATTTTTTGGCCAGGTCGATCGGATCTTTTGTGCGGTTCTCAACCCTTTTAGCCGCACGCGCGACGGCATTCTCAATATGCTTTTTGATACGTCCATGTCGCTCCCGCGCCTTTTTGCCTATCTCATCGAGCTCCTCGGCATCCCCCTTTTTGGCGGCCGCCTCGACCTCGGTCATGTTGTTGGCGCTCTTTGATTTGGACCAGACCTCGTTTTCATGTTGGGCATGGAGGTAGATGGCAAGAACGGTAATACCGGCCACCAGGGCGATACCACCACCAATAAACCACCCCTTATGGATAGGGGGTCGATGAAGTCCAAATTGCCCGGTTCCATCAGAACCCCAATCACCATAACCAGCCATTCCCAAGAGCAGGGTTGTCCCAATGACCTCAAGAAATCGATTCTCCCGCGATCTGGCGATCTGAAAGGTCTCTTCCGGATCGGACCGACGTTGAGAGGGTCCGCCAATTTTCTGAAATAATTCAAACCTGTCTGATACAGGGGGGGGCGTAGGGTTGTAGTTCCCAAAGGTTGCTGGTTCGTAACCGATACCGTTGTCTCTTAAAGAAGCAGGGTGAATCATAAAGCTGTAGGTATTGTCGTTTTGAGTCCCAGGAAGGTTGCTTGAAAACTTCAAACCAACCGGTTTCGGTGGCGGCCTTTGAGAAACGCCTCGATATTTTTACCAACCTCATCAATGACCCGCTGTCGTGACTCACGGCTTGCCCAGGCGACGTGGGGGGAGAGCAGGACCTTTTTGCGAACTGATTTTTGGAGGAGTGGATGATTTCGGGGCGGTGGTTCCTCTGAGAGGACATCGGTGGCATAACCGGCGAGTTGGCCTTTTTTTAGTGCATAAGCCAAATCTCTTTCGTGAACTACTGCTCCGCGCGCCACATTAATGAGATAAGCAGATCGTTTCATGAGCCGCAGATTTTTCTTATCAATAAGATGGCGGGTTTGGTCCGAGAGGGCTGTATGGATGCAGACAAAATCAGACTGTCTTAAAAGGGAGGGGAGTGAAAGACGCCTCGGTTTTCCGCCGTATTTCCGACGGGGCAGTTTAGCAATCAAGATCGTCATTCCAAGACCCTTCGCCAGTCTGGCAACACGTTTTCCAATCGCCCCATAACCGATAATCCCCAACCTTTTGCCGGCAAGATCCTGGAACGCATAATCCAGGATATTATAGAAAGGCGAGCGACTCCATTCTCCGGAGACGGCTGATTCGTGGTGTTCCAAAAGGCGGTGGCCCAATGCCAAGATAAACATGAGTGCATGTTCGGCGACTGTTGGTGTGGAGTAGCCGGCGACATTGGTGATCGCAATGCCCCGTCGTTTGGCGGCCTTCAAATCAATGTTATTAACGCCGGTTGCCGTGACGCAAATCAGTTTAAGTCGGGGGAGTTTGGAGAACTCTTTCTCGCCGATCTCTTCCTTGTTGGTAATAATAATATCGGCCCGCCTGGCTCGGAGGAGAATTTGAGAAGAATGGTGGAGGACATTGTAATGTCGGTATTTTCCAAGTTGTGAAATTGGTTTTATATCAAGGTCGCCAATATTCACGGTTGCTTCATCCAGGAAAACAATAGTTGGCTTCATTTCCATTCCGCTGTAACAAAGCTGTCGAAAGGCGTCAAACATGCCCTCAGCCCCCTTTTGTCCGAGCCGAATCTATGTGGATCGTGCCGTTCTCGATCAACCATTGACCCAAAAGATCCTGAGGCGGTTTCAACAAGTTCCTACTTCTATTATTGATGACCCTAAACAGCTCAAGAAACCGGCTGAGATGACCTGGGCGAAGAAGGGATTACTTCTGACATGGCTTAAACCCGATCCGATCAAGGAATTCAAGGCGATGAGCCAGAGTGTGGGCCATTCGTATTATTCAGCGGACCTCGTTTCGAACTGTCACCTGGAGTGCACCTACTGTATCCTGCAGAGTTATCTGGGGAATAATCCGCTCATGACCGTTTATACGAATCAGGATGAAATTTTTGAGAGGATGAAAAGACAGTTGATGCAGTTGCCGTTAGGGGCGGTGGTCGGTACAGGCAAGATTGCCGATTCTCTGGCTATTGAGGAGATCACGGGCTACGCGGCCGCTCTTGTGAGGCTCTTTGCAAATCAGTCCAGAGCCCTGTTGGAGCTTAAGACGAAGAGCAATCGGATTGAGCCTTTGGTTGGTTTGGAACATCGGGGCGAGACGGTGATCTCCTGGTCCCTCAATCCGCCGGCCTTAATTCAGGCAGAGGAGTACAAGACGGCCTCTTTTGAAGAGAGAATTCTGGCGGCCAAAACGGTCTCAGAGAGAGGCTATCCGGTCGGATTTCACCTCGATCCAATAATTGCCCATGCGGATTGGAAGAAAAATTATCAGGAGGTTTTCAAAACAGTTTTTTCCTGCCTTGAAGAGAGACAGATTGCCTGGCTGAGCTTAGGCACCCTCCGTTTTCCGATGAGACAAGCGCGCCTCATGAGAAAGAGGTTCCCTAAGAATCGGTCGGTTCTGGAACGGTTGGTTTCCACAAACCGCAAGACCGTTCATTATCCCGAGGAGCTCAAAGAAGAGATGCTTGATTGGTTTCAGGACCGCCTCGGCCAATATCTCCCTTCGAACAAGATCTATCGATGCATGGATTTTTAAAGAGCCTCCCCTAAGATATCTTCCAGGGCATTCTTCAATGTGGGATAGGCAAACTGATATCCCGCTTCAATAAGTTTTTTGGGATACGCCCTTTGGCCCTCCAGAAGGACATCGGACATCTCTCCTAAGAGCAGGCGAAGGATGAAGGCAGGGACAGGTATCCACGAGGGGCGGTGAAGGGTCTGCCCTAATATTTTACAGAACTCTTTGAGACAAACTCCTCCGGGAGCGGCGAGGTTAACAGGGCCCCGGATCTTTTCATTAGTGAGAGCAAAAAGGATTGCATCTCTTTCATCTTTCCAGTGAATCCAGGGAAACCATTGAAGGCCTGACCCCAACGGTCCTCCAACAAAAAACCGGAAAGGGGGCAGCATCATTTTAAGGGCTCCTCCGTTTTTGCTTAGAACGATTCCTGTTCGAAGAAGAATCACGCGAACGCCGAAAGTTTCTGCCTCCCTGGCAACCGCCTCCCAGTCGCGGCAAAGCTCTGAAAGGAACCCTTTGCCGTTTGGGGACTCTTCCGTAACCTCTCCTTCGGGGACATTGCCATAATATCCGACTGCCGAGGCATTGATGAGGATGTGAGGCTTCATGAAGCCGTCTTCAATGGTGGTGACAAGAAGCTCTGTTGATTCAATGCGGCTGTCACGCAGGTCTTGTTTCACAGAGTTTGACCAGCGATTTTTCACAAGCGGCTCGCCTGCGAGATTAATGACAGCTTCTATATTTTCAACTTGGTGAACCCACTCTCCTTGAGTCTTGCCATTCCAGAAGACAGTTTTTGTTCCTGGGGCAACGTTGATCGGATTCGCTTGTCGAGATAAAAGGATCACCTCATGCCTTGCTTCAAGCAAGGCCTTGAGAAGAGGTCTGCCAATAAAACCGGTTCCCCCTGTGAGCAGAATCTTCATAAGTAGGAGGGATTTTACACTTTCTCCCCTTGGGGGGCGAGTCGATTTTACCAGCCAAGGATCATTGCAAAAATGAGGGGTGCAACGATTGTTGCGTCCGATTCAATAACGAACTTCGGGGTATCGGTCCCCAGTTTTCCCCAGGTGATCTTTTCGTTCGGAACGGCACCCGAATAGGAACCATAGCTTGTTGTTGAATCGCTGATCTGGCAGAAATAACCCCACAAAGGGGCATTCCTGATCTTTAAATCAAAATGAAGCATCGGTACAACACAGATCGGAAAATCACCGGCAATGCCGCCACCAACCTGAAAGAAACCGATCGAGTGATGTTTGGAGGTCTCCAGGTACCACACCGCCAGCGACTTCATATATTCAAGACCTGTCTTCATGACAGAGAGATCCTTGAGCTGCCCTCTCATATGATAGCCGACAAAGCCGTTTCCCAGCGTTGAATCTTCCCAACCCGGGACGAAAAGGGGGATGTTTTTATCGGCAGCAGCGATCATCCAGCTGTCCTTCGGTTCAATCTGGTATGACTTTTCAAGTCGGCCCTCTTTAAGGATCTTGTAGAACAACTCATGGGGGAAATATCTTTTCCCCTGCTCTTCGGCGTTTTTCCACTCCTCATGCATCAGTTTTTCAATCTTGAGCATCGCCTGTTGCTCCGGGATACAGGTGTCCGTGACACGATTGTACCTCTCGTCATAGAGCTGCTTTTCCTCTTTAGGCGTTAAATCACGATAGTTGGGAAGGCGCTTGTAGTGGTCATGGGCCACCAGATTGTAGATATCCTCTTCCAGATTCGCACCGGTGCAGGAGATCGCATGAACCTTCTCCTGACGGATCATCTCGGCGAGTGAGATGCCAAGCTCGGCGGTACTCATGGCGCCGGCCAGCGTGACGAACATCTTACCACCGTTTTCGAGGTGCTTTTGGTACGCTTCCGCCGCGTCAACAACCGTTGCCGCATTGAAGTGCCGGAAGTGCCTTTTGATGAATTTGCTGATCGGTTTCTCAGTCATGACGTCTATTTCCTATTTTTATTTCAAAAAAACTTTTTTGACAACAACCTTTTTGATTTTAAAAGATTTTTCGTCCCTTTTATCATTTTTTCTTCAAATTATTTTCTGGGTTACATTTTTTAAGCCAAGGACAAGGATATTCCAAGAAACATTTAATCCTTAAAGCCGATGATAACTATACAGGGAGGTAGTGCTATGCTTACTTTAGATTATTATCGGGCGGTGAGGGCGGGTATTAGGGAATTAGCGAGGTATGAAGCAGCAACTCATGGTGTAACTCCTATAACCAGTGGATTATTAGAACAGGCAGAACATTTAGCCGCTATTGGCGTTATGCCTAAGGCGTTAGGCGATGTGAATGAGTTCGCTTTGGCGTGTGATGCTTTGGAGGGCTTTTATTTGGCAGTAAAAAGGTGGATGCTGGTTCGAGAACTGCCGCGAGAAGAATTATCGGCGTTGAGGAATGCTTACTTAAGTGCAGGATCCCCAGCGAACCCTAATCCTATGTCTGCCATGGTAGAACTTTCATGCAGGCTGGACCATGTGAGACGAATGGCGGCCGGTGCCTTCAATCTTGTCTTTGAAGGGGTTGATACAGTTCATATAGTAAGCGCTGGTTGTTAATATTTTCCGCAACGACGGTTAAGGGGGTGTCGATGGTTTTGTGTAACCATAGCAGAGATGAGCACCTTAAACCCACTTCGATCCTGTTCTAACAATCTTGGGTCGGCGTACGTCGCCGATGAAATCGGTTCCTGTAAAAAATCTGAAAATGAGGAGAAAGGGAGACGGTACCTAAGGCAGGGTGGGGCACTTGCCTTTCTTGGATTTCAGACATGGGCTTTTTATATTGCCCCGAAGTATTGGGCTGGAAAGGCTAAGTGGATTTCCAAGCTGGATCACCGCACGCCGTTCGACCTTTTGATGAATATTGCAATCTGTGGTGGGCTGGAACTGCTATTCAACCAGTCATCTCATGGTGAGCCCGGAGACCGGACCTGGGTTTTTTGGCCGAGTCAGTGGGAGAAGATCCCTGAGACGGTTATGAAGTGGGATCTCCTGCCCGCGGCCACGCTTATCCTGGACGGTTTCTCAGGGGGGGTCCTGCCTAAATTTGGAGCGGAAGGCCGACGGTTTGGACAATATCAACGTATGATGACGCTGGGAGGGAGACTGAAGAGCCGTGAATACATTTGTGGAGACCCGATTGGGCTCCTCAAGCCCGGTTCGAGGCTTGCCCAAGCGGTTGACTGGTTCTCCTCCAAGATGACCAAAATTCCGGGCAAAACCTTGTCGGCAAATCGTCTGGCTCGTTGGCCAGGCTCCTTTGGCGGATCGATGGGCCGTTTTGGTGTTTTCTTGGCGGATATGATCGTCATGAATGTTATCTATTCGCTGGTCTGGATCCCGACGCTTACCCTCTATATCTGGTCACTCGATGCCCCGTTGGAGGATAAATTTGACTACGCCCTGAAAGGATTTATCGCGAATGTTACCTTAGGTTCGCTCAGAAGGACCATTCTCTGGAGAATTTTTCCGGAGAAGGCGATGGGGAGTGGAGCTTACTATTTGTGTAACACTGGTGGATATGTGCTCGTTCAGGGGGCTATTATGATGACCAACGGCTCCGAACGTTCAAATGGCTAGAGCTCATTTCAAAACCGGCGATCTGCGGCGTTGTCCATCCTTGCGACTCCTCGACGTACAGGCAAGTACGCCTGCGTCGCGCTCGGACGGCCTGCCTTGCATCTCATCCGGTTTTGAAATGACTTTTAATATCCCTAAATTAAGAAACAGTTTTCTTGGTGAACCGATAATCAAGGCATGAATCATTGGAGTAAAATTTTATGATATCGATTCTGGCTACTTCTGCCGCCCCGCGGGTTGAAACAGAGAGGCGTGAGGAGAGTCCGATCCTTAAGTATAGTGCGCCTCTTGCCGTTGTACTGGGACAAGTTTTGCTGTTTCGCGGACTCCCTTCCTTCTTCGGGGGGCACTTTAAATCGCTCAAACAGTTTCAATGGTACCGCACCTTTTTGGCTCGTCATCCTGAACTGTCGGTCAGGAGATTGACGAAGGCGCAGATCAAGGCGGGAGAGTCCTTTATCCCCAAAAACGTTTTGGAACGGATCGACCACGACTGGGAAGGGATTTTTGCCAACGTCGCGATTTCAACCGGTATTGAGCTGGCTCACCAGTCCTGGCGTGGAGGAGAAGAGGGGTTTGTCTGGGAGCCGGAGAAGTGGGATCTGCTGCCGGCCAGCTATTTTATCCTCAACAACTTTGCCTTTGGTGCCGGCACCAAATTTTTTAGCAATTCGAGACTTTACAGCTGGGTTGTCAACGGATTTAGGAGGGGCGGACCGATCCAGACAATCAATTATGGAAAGGACCTCAATTTCATCGGCCTTGGACCGACGACGGGTAGTGGTGTTGGAGGATTTCTGAGCAGAAAGGTTTATTGTCATCCAAAGAACGGGCTTTGGCATTTGTGGAAATGCGTCGCGATGAACGGTCTGGTGAGTATCGGCTGGGCCGTCTCGCTGATTCCGGTTGCGTGGACCACCCAGTCTTCGGATGAGAAGTCGTGGGATTACATCCTCTGGACGGCCGGAGTTTATGCGATGACGGGGGGATTCCGCCATGCGATCACGCACCGATTTTCGCCGGCCCCCGGCACATGGGGAAATTATCTCTTAAGCGATGTGACTTATACGGTCCAGCAGTTGGGGGTTATTATCTACAAAGGTGCCTACGCCTAACAGGTATTGACTTCCAGCGCGCAATGTCTTTAGCCTTTTGTTTCAATGGCTGATTTCGTTCACCTCCATCTTCATACCCAATACAGTCTCCTCGATGGTGCGATCACCATTTCGGAACTTTGCAAGAGGGCCAAAGAGTTTGACATGCCGGCGGTTGCGATGACGGATCATGGCAACCTCTTCGGAGCGATCGAGTTTTTCAAGAAGGCGGCCGAAGTGGGAGTCAAACCGATTGTTGGTTGTGAGGTTTACATCGAATCGCACGGAAGCCGGTTTGATAAAAAAGTCAAAAAAGGGTTTGAGCCGTACCACCACTTGACCGTTCTTGCGATGAACCAGGCCGGCTATCATAATCTCTGTCGCCTCGTAACGGGGGCCCACCTGGAGGGGTTTTATTACAAGCCGCGCATTGACAAACAGCTCCTTGAACAGTTTCACGAGGGGTTGATCGTTCTCTCCGGTTGTCTTTCGGGGGAATTGGCGGAAGCGGCCCTTCAGGGTGGAATCACCCAGACAATCCCGATTGCCGATTATTTCAGGAAACTATTGGGCGACCGATTCTATCTTGAAGTTCAGGAAAACGGTCTGGCGAGTCAAATGAAGTTTAACGGGGTTCTCAAGGAGCTTTCTCAAAAGCTTTCGATTCCGCTCGTGGCAACAAACGACTGTCACTACCTTTTGGAGAAGGATGCGGCGGCCCATGAGGCGCTCCTTTGCATTCAGACCGGCAAGACCCTCCAGGATGCTGACCGGATGCGTTTTGAGACGCCGGCCTTTTACATGAGGTCTTCGGAGGAGATGAAGGCCCTCTTTACGGATCTGCCGGAGGCGCTTCAGGCGACGGTTGAGATCGCCTCACGGTGTGAGATTGACCTCAAATTCAAATCGTATCACTTCCCGAAATTTGAGGCGCCGGAAGGAAAGGATCTTTTTGGCTACCTGAAGGAGAGGACCTGGCTTGGGTTTGAGGAACGCTGGAAAAAGATTATGCCGCGTTTTTCCAGCCCGGATGAGGAAAGAAAAAAATATGAGGAGCGGCTTGAGCAGGAACTCCAGATGATTCAGAAGACCGGCTTTGCCGGTTACTTTCTGATTGTGGCCGATTTTATTGAATATGCCAAAAAGAACGGGATTCCGGTCGGTCCGGGACGCGGTTCTGCCGCAGGAAGTCTCGTTGTCTATTCCCTGAATATCACGGATCTCGATCCGATGCCGTATCATCTCCTTTTTGAGCGTTTCATCAATCCCGAACGTGTCAGTATGCCGGATATGGACATCGATTTCTGTATGGACCGACGGGACGAGGTGATCCACTACGTCCAGAAGAAATATGGAAATGTGGCCCAGATTATCACCTTTGGAAAGATGAAGGCCAAGGCGGTGGTCCGGGATGTCGCCCGTGTCATGAACATCCCGTATGCCGAGGCGGACCGGATTGCGAAAATGATTCCGAATGCGCTGAACATCACGCTGGAGGAATCGATCCGGATAGAGCCCCGCCTCCAGGAGCTGATCGACAAGGAAGAGCCAATAAAAAAACTGATCTCGATTGCCCAGTCTCTTGAAGGGTTGAACCGCCATGCATCGACTCATGCTGCCGGGGTGGTGATCTCGGATCGCCCCTTGGTTGATTTTCTTCCGCTCGCACGAGGTCAAAAGGGGGAAGTGATCACCCAGTACGACATGAAGGCGATTGAGGAGGTCGGGCTCATCAAGTTTGATTTTCTAGGGTTGAAAACGCTGACGGTCTTGAATCAGACCCGCAAAATCATCCGACGGACAAGGAATCTTGAGGTTGATCCCTCCAACATTCCCTTGGACGATCCGGCCGTCTACGAGAATCTCTCTCATGGAAACACGACAGCGGTCTTCCAGCTTGAGTCATCCGGGATGCGGGAATTGATCATCAAGTTGAAGCCGTCGGTCTTTCCCGATCTGATTGCCCTCGTGGCCCTCTATCGGCCGGGTCCTCTCGGAAGCGGGATGGTGGATGACTTTATTAACAGAAAGCATGGGAAGGTACAGGTCCATTACGAGATTCCGGAGCTTGAACCGGTCTTGAGTGAGACTTACGGTGTCATTGTCTATCAGGAACAGGTGATGCAGGCCGCCTCACGCCTCGCCAGTTTTTCACTGGGGGATGCCGATCTTCTTCGCCGGGCGATGGGAAAGAAGAAGCCGGCCGAGATGGCCCAGCAGAAAGACAAGTTTGTCAAAGGGGGCGTCACGAACGGATTCACGGCGAAAAAGATGGAGAAGATATTTAATCTCATGGCCAAGTTTGCGGAATACGGCTTTAACAAGAGTCACAGTGCGGCGTATGCCCTGATTTCCTACCAAACGGCCTATTTCAAGACACACTACCTCGTGGAATATATGGCGGCGGTTCTGACCCATGAAATGGGGAATACCGACAAGATCATGCTCTACATCGCCGACTGCCGGGAGCAGGGGATCTCGATCCTGCCGCCTGATATCAACGAGAGCTTTACCTATTTTTCGGTCGTTGGTCCTCGGGAAATCCGTTTCGGTCTCGCGGCGGTCAAGAATGTCGGTACTGCAGCGGTGGAGGCGATGTTGGAGGCGAGGAAAAAGGAGGGGCGCTTTAATTCTTTCGATCATTTTTGTGAGTCAGTCGATCTTCGACGGGTCAACCGGCGCGTTTTTGAGGGTTTAATCAAGGCGGGGGCGTTTGACTCCCTTGCGATTAAGCGGGCCCAGGCGATGGCGCTCCTGGACCAGGCGCTTGAAAGGGGAAGCAGTATTCAAAAAGAGAAGGCAACGGGACAGGGGGCATTATTTGGTGGTGGGGCTGCCCATCCCTCTCTTCCCTCTCCCGACATTCCCGAATGGTCGTCGATGGAGAAATTGCAGGGGGAGAAAGAGACACTCGGATTTTACATCACCGGTCATCCTCTCGATTCTTACCTGGATCAGTTGGAAGTGTCCGGTTGCCGTACAACGGATAAGATCAAGGAAGAGGGCCGTGATGGAGAAGAGGTCCTTTTGGGTGGCATTGTGAACTCTCTTCGAGAGGTGGTGACCAAGAAGAACGATCGAATGGGCTTTGTCGGGCTGGAAGATCTCAGGGGGACCCTCCCGGTGATTGTCTTCTCCGAACTTTACCGGCGATCCCTCCCGTTTTTAAACGGGGAAAAACCGATCGTTGTTCGTGGAACGGTTGATGCGACCGAGGAGGGGATCAAGATCATTGCACGCGAGATTTCTCTGCTTCAGGGGGGGCTCCTGGAACGGCCACGAGAGGTCCATTTTTACTTGTCATCAAGGTCGGTCAACCGTCTTCAGCTCGAACGACTTAAGGAGTTGCTGGCGCGGCACCGTGGAAGGGCCGCTGCATTTATCCACTTGAAGGGAGAGGAAAAGGGTGAGACAATTCTCTCGTTGCCGGAGGATCTGACCGTTAACCCGTCTCCGGAACTCAGAATGGAGGTTGATTCACTTTTTGGAGCACCCGTTACCACCGTTCAGTAAGACCATTGAACGCGCACTTACTTTTGGATTCTACCGGAGTCGCCGGGAAAAAGAGGAACAAACAATTTCTTTGGAGGAAGTGAGGCAACTGGTCTCCACAGCGGGGGCTGAGGTTGTAGGAGAGCTCTTCTTCGAGCTTCGGGAAATTCATCCAGCAACATTGATCGGGCACGGAAAGGCGGAGGAGATTCGTGACCAGGTTCGTTCTCTGGGTGTCGACATTGTTGTGGTGGATGAAGATCTCTCTCCAACCCAGAACAGGAACCTGGAAGATATTTTTGCAACAAAAGTGGTTGATCGCACAGGGATCATTCTGGATATTTTTGCCTCACGGGCCCGTTCACGCGAAGGAAAAATTCAGGTAGAACTGGCGCAGCTCAAATACCTTCTCCCACGCCTCAGCGGTCATGGGCGGGAATTTTCCCGTCTGGGGGGTGGTATTGGGACCCGAGGCCCCGGTGAAACACAGTTAGAGGCGGATCAACGAAAGGTTCGTGACAAGATTTCTGTCCTTACGGATGATTTGTTGGGGATCCGTGCCCACCGGCAACTCCATCGTCGGAAACGGGAGGGGGTTCCTTTACCGACGGTTTCACTGGTCGGTTATACGAACGCCGGCAAATCAACCCTTATGAACTGCCTGACAGGGGCCGGGGTCCCTGTGGAAGACAAGCTGTTCGTGACGCTCGATCCGACGGTCAGACGCCTGAAACTCCCTTCGGGTCGTGAGATCCTGCTGGCGGATACGGTCGGTTTTGTCCGCAAGCTACCTCACGAGCTTATTGAGGCGTTTCAGGCTACATTTGAAGAGGCCCTTTCTTCGGATCTTCTGCTTCATGTGATTGATATGGTCCGCCCCCATGGGGCAGGAAGGATCCAGATCGTTGAGAAGGTTTTCAAGGAGTTGGGGATGGATGAAAAACCGGTTATTCGTGTTTTTAACAAGGTTGATAAGGACTCGGGCTTTTTTCCGGAAGGGGTCGATCGATTTCCTGACGATCTCGTTATTTCCGCCTTAAGAGGAGATGGGCGTGAGGAACTGCTGAAGAAAATCGATCAGAAGCTCGCGGAGTCGTTTCGTCAAATCATGCTCATGATCCCCCATGCGTCCGGCTCAGAACTCTCGCTTCTTTATGCCACCTCGCGTATTCTGGAAAGAGAGGACCGGAGAGAGGGGGTGCTTCTTCAAGCGGAGGTCTCAGAAAAGTACTTCAATAAATTCCAAAAGTTTCGTACAAGCCGGGGGAAATGAGTTTTTTGAATCTCCCCAATCTGATCACCCTGGGCCGGTTGTTTCTCATACCGGTCTTTCTTTATTTTGCGTTGTGGCGGCAATGGAGGGAGGCGTTCTGGATCTTTTTTATAGCGGGGGGGAGTGATCTGGTCGATGGGGCCTTGGCCCGGCTTTTGAAACAGAAAACCCGGTTAGGCGCCTTTCTTGATCCGATGGCCGACAAACTCCTTATGACAGCCGGTTTTATGACACTCACCGTTCATGGTCGGATGGACCTTTGGTTGACACTCCTTGTTTTCTCAAGAGACCTGATGATCAGTAGCGGAGTCATTTTTTTAAAGACGAAAAAGATTTTTATTGAATACCGTCCTACCTTCTTGTCAAAGGGGACAACTTTTTTTCAACTGGTCACTTTGGTGACCGCCTTGCTGTCGGTCAGTTACGGTGTTGAAACCCCCTGGAACGATTATGACCGCCTTGTCACGGCGGTTATGACCGTGCTCTCATGGATTCACTATCTCGTGAAGGGGATCAAGATTCTTCGGAGAGGGCATGCTTAAATTCAAGATTGTTGTAAGCGATTTTCACATCGGCCGCGGACGTTGGCTTCCCAACGGGACCCGCAATTATCTTGAAGATTTTTTTTACGATGACAAATTTATCGAGTTCCTTCGCTACTATCGTGAAGGGATCTACGCTGATGCGGATGTGGAGCTTATTTGCAACGGAGATTTTTTCAACCATCTGCAACTTGATATCTGGGAGAGGGACCCCGATGTCATTTCAGAAAAAGTGGCTTTGCGTCGTACGGAAGAAATTTTAAAAGGTCATCCCGAGGTTTTTGAGGAGATGAGGCGGTTTGCCGAAGCGCCCAAACACAGGATTACCTTTATTCTGGGGAACCACGATCCGGGACTTCTTTTTCCATCGGTCTGCAATCGCTTGCGTGAGGTGCTTGGGATGCATACTGCCTTCCAGATGGATGTGTACCGTTTTGATGGGGTTCATATAGAGCACGGGCACCAATTTTTTGCCGACAACGCCTACAACTCCCACCGGTATTTTCTGACCAAGGATTTGCCTGAACCGATCGTCAATCTCCCCTGGGGGAGTTTTTTTGTCATTCATTTTTTAAACCGCGTTCGGCAGGAACGCCCCTATTTTTCAAAGATCTACCCCTTCAAATACTACCTCCGGTGGGCCCTGATTCATGACACACAATTTGCCATCAAGTCGGTCTTAAGAATTCTCTTCTATTTTATTTGGCTCCGCCTCCGTAAGGACCCGCATCGCCGATCCTCCATTTTGAGAACATTCCAGATTATCAAGGAGGTCGGGATTGCCCCGAATCTGAATGAGGAGGCCAAAAAGATTCTGCTCACCGAGAGGAATACCCGGATTGTTATCTTCAGTCACACCCATCATGCCGGTTCGAGGAAAATTGCCCCTGACAAAACATATTTAAACACCGGCCTCTGGAATGAACAGATCTCGCTCGAGATCTCGAATCCGGGACGTTTGGTCGATTTGACCTATGCCCTTTTGGAATACGATGAAAAAGGCATTCCCCAGGTGTCGCTCAAGAAGTGGAAGGGAGTTTCGCATCCGATCGAGGAGGTTTATGATTGAGATCCGTGATCTTGGGAGGGTTCGATTTCAGGAAACCGAGATTCTTCAGCGTGAGTTGGTAGCCAAGCGAATGAGCGAGGGGATCCCCGATACCCTTCTTCTATTGGAGCATTTTCCTGTTATTACCATGGGGCGGCGTGAGTCGGCGGAAGACCTGCTTGTTCCCAAAGAATCGTTGCAAGAGCAGGGGATTGACTTTGTGGAGACAGACCGGGGAGGGCGTCTCACCTATCATGCCCCGGGGCAATTGGTTGGCTATTTCATATTTAAATTAGGCAAGAAGACGATCCCACAATTTGTGAGTGCCGTTGAGGAGTCTCTCATCCGGTTACTCCACCAGTATACTCTTAAGGGATCAAAGGACTGTCACTATCCGGGGGTCTGGATTGGGCAAAAAAAAATTGCAGCCCTCGGACTTCATTTTGAAAAAGGGGTCTCACGACACGGATTTGCCTTGAACGTCGATTGTGATCTTCGTCCCTATCAGTTGATGTACCCTTGTGGCATTCGTGAAAGAGGGGTGACCTCGATCTTAAACGAGACCGGCATAAAACCAATGATGAGTGAGGTAAAGAAGCAGATCCAGAATGAAGTCAGTCTCGTGCCCACTCGACCCTAATAAAGTGCTCATTATTGGACCAGTGATAGTGGACTTCCCCTTTGTGGGCCCGTTGCAGGCGATTGCCAATCCTTTGCGCCAGCTTTTCCGATGTGGTCTCTATCTTAAGTCCATCGGCTGTTTCATGGATTGACATGATTCTTTCAAGCGGGTTGAAGCCTCGGGCCCGCGTCTCTTCGTTCCGGATCAGATTGATAATGTCTGTACGATGGAGTTTGAGATAGGCCCCTTTGAGTTGAATCACGCCGGAGGGGAAACGGTCTCCAATTTTCTGACAGGCAGGGCAAAGAACCATCGGGCCATTTTCAGGTCCTTTGTGGCGGAGCTTCCCATTTCCCCCGATTGTCAATGTCCAGTGTCTGTTATGATAAACGGCATGACATCCACGGCAGACCGCACGGTCTTCTGGAGGTCTTCTGCTCAGATAGGGATCCAGGTTTTGCCCGCTGCTTCGCTTCCTGATCGAAGAAGGAGTGAATTCCTTCATAGGGAGGCCCCATGGTAGCAGATTCAGTGGGGGTTGTCTTTAAGAAAAGCCTTTGGCTTCCTCTTCCTTGAAGACAAGCAGCTGATCCGACTTCTCGGCTTCATCGGGCAAGGAAGAAACCAATTTCTGGCACTCCTTCTGATTCGTCAGATGTCTTTTAAGGCGATTTTCAATAACCCGTTTGTCGAGATGTATGAAATTGAATTTGTCTTCCGTTTCCTTCATCAGTTATCTCCTTGTTGGTTTTTCAATCTCCATGATAACCTTGCCGTTCTTAAAGATGCGCAGGTCGCCGGTTGACTCTGATATCACAAGGGCGATCGCCTTCGTCAAGGCCGTTATACCGGCGGCGGCGATATGTCGGGAACCGAGGCCCTGGGGCGTCGCATCAACATCACCGACGGCGCCCAGGTAACGGCCTGCCGACAGGACGAGGCCATCCGAGCTGATCACAAAGGCGCCATCGAGAGCAGAAAATTCGATGATCGTCTCACGGAGTGAGGGGCTCAAAATGCCCTTCTCTTCGTCGGAATATCCCTTGAACGGATTGATAATCATCTGTTTAGACAGTTGCAGGACCTTTTCCTCGTCCCCAACGACAAAAATGGTACCGACCGGTTTCCCTTCGCGCCCATGGCTGGCGAGCTCCAGCGCGATGCTGAACAGGTGTTGAAAGACATCGGGTCGGACCTCTCCCGTTAATTCCTGAAGACCATCTGTTGTGATGATCTCCTGCTCCTTGGCGGTATCGATAAAGACGACACTGTCCAGAAATTCTCCTTCCTGATGGCCCGTAAGGAAAACAATCTTATCCCCCAGGCGGATGAGTGATTTTGACAGGGCGAGAACGACCGCCATCTTGATTTGCCCCATCCGGGTCATATTGACTGACGGGAGATGAATGACCGGCTCCGTGTGATCGGTTAGATAGGTCTCCATGTCGGTCGGCGGGCGGCAGGTGACATAAATCAGGTGGCATCCCTTCGGGGGAGCCTCCGAGGGGGGATCTTTGAGGGGGTCAAGGAAGATGAGGAGTGCAGAGGAGCGTGTTGTTGCGGCCAGTTGAAAGGCGGCGCTGATCAGCGTCTTGTCGATCTCCTTTAATCTCTTTTTGACCATAATCAGTTTGTCTCCGAATTCCTTGCCAAATTCAAGGTTCTTTTCATAAGATAGGTCGATTCATGAAAAGATCTCTTTTAAGTTTGGCATTCCTTCTCATGGCCCTGCCCTCCTTCTCTTTTCAGGACCCCTTTCAATGGGAATACAAAATGGCGCCGCAAGAACTCACTCCGGGTGGTACTGTTGCAGTTTCGATCAATTTTCTGATCCCTGAAGGGTACTACCTCTATCGTGACAAAACCGGTCTGACCCTGCTGGAGGGGGAGGGGGCTTCCCTCAGTCATGTCACCTATTCCCCGTCTCACAAGAAGACGGATCCGTTCTTTGGTAAGGAGATGGATGTCTTTGAGGATGTTGCCACGATTCATGCCGATCTTCAGAGGAGTGAAAAGATACCGTCTGAAAATGGAAAGATCCTTCTCCTTCTCACCTATCAAGGCTGTTCCCAGAGCCTTTGCTACCGGCAAATGCGACACGAGATATCGGTTCCGATCAAGGGGACTTTAGGGAAATCTCTTGAGGAATCTCCTCCAGTCGATTCTTCAGCGATCGGTACCGGAAAAAGGATGATTCAGAAAAGTTTTTTTTGGACACTACTGGCGGCCTTTATAGGAGGGATCTTGACCGATCTGACCCCCTGCGTCCTGCCGATCATTCCGCTGACGCTCGCCTTCATCGGGGTTAGAAGGGGGCAAAGACGCTCCAGAAATTTTCTTCTCTCCACGGTACTTATTCTGGTGATGGCGATCAGCTATGCCTTGCTCGGTTTGATCGGGACGGTACTCGGCAAAAGCCTTGGATTTCTCTTTCAGGGGATTCCGTTTCTTGTAGCGCTCTCTCTCCTCTATCTCTTTTTTGCAATCGTTCTGATGGGGTGGATTCCGTTTCATTTGCCCGTTTCACTGCAGACCCGGATATCGAGGTGGGGAGGAGAGGGATTCTTGGGGGCCGTGTTGGCGGGGATGACCGTTGGTATCCTGGCGGCCCCTTGTGTTGGCCCGGTCCTGGGCTCTCTGCTTCTCTATGTCTCTCAGTCAGGCAGTCTGGTTGCCGGATTCACACTTCTTTTCGCGTTTGGATTGGGGATGGGCTCTCTTTTTCTTGTTGCCGCCATTTTTTATCATTCTCTCGCGGGGCAGAGTTGGGGGGCCTCTTTAACGCTCTGGTCCAAACGGCTATTGGCGCTTTTGATGATTCTCCTGGCCGGCTACTACGCCCTGACGGCGCACCGACAGATAGGGAAGAATGGGTTACGTGAATCGTCCTCTTCCTTCTGGATGACCGATCCGGAGACCGCTTTTTTGGAGGCGGCGAAGCAAGACCGGCCGATCTTTGTCGACTTCTTTGCAGAGTGGTGTCTCCCCTGTCTCGAGATGGAGAGGAGGACCTTCAACCAGGAGACGTTTCAGGAATTTCTTAAAACTGATTTTGTCCCCTTGAAGATTGACTGTACGGTCGAGACCCCCACCTGTAAAAGAATGGTTGAAAGGTACCAGGTGTTTGGTTGGCCAACCTATTTGATCCTTGACAGGGAGGGGAGGGTGCTTCAGAGGTTCGTCGGTGAGGTGATGGGGCCGGAAGAATTAACGAAGAGGTTGCAGCGATGAAAAACAGGGTTTCAAATCCCGTTGTTTCGATCACCGTCCGGAACGAGGAAGATCCGTTGGCGGGATTGTTTCGTGATCTTCTTTTGGCGCTCGGAGAGGATCCAGTCCGGGAGGGTCTTCAAAGGACGCCGGTTCGGATGGCGCGGTCGCTTCGAATGCTGACCTCCGGTTATAATCAAAATGTTGATCAGGTGTTGAACGGGGCGCTCTTTGCCGAAAACTACGACGAGATGGTCACCGTCAAAGATATCTCTTTCTATTCGCTCTGCGAGCATCATCTTCTGCCATTTTTTGGACGGTGTCACGTTGGTTATGTCCCCAAAGATCGGATTGTCGGATTAAGCAAGATTGCCCGAATGGTAGAAATTTTTGCAAAACGCCTTCAGGTGCAAGAGAGATTCACCAAACAGATTGCCGAGACGATCCAAAAAGCGTTGGACCCCAAAGGGGTTGCGGTTGTGGTGGAGGCGGAGCATCTTTGCATGCAGATGCGCGGGGTTCAGAAGCCGGGGTCCAAGGTTGTGACCTCTTCGATGCTCGGTGTCTTCCGGCGACGTCAGGAGACGCGTGAAGAGTTCATGAATTTAATCAGGGGATGAGTTTTAGTTGATTCCCTGGAAAAAAATACGAAGACCCTGTCCCTGAACCTCTGGTAGACTCCAATGCCTAAGCAATCCAAGGGTGGGGGCGATATCAAGCAGATTCATATTTGGCACAACAACCCCTCTCTTGACCCCTCGTCCTGCAACAACAAAAATAGTTTTCATGTCAGGAAGCTCCGGAGAGTATCCATGGTTCCCTTTGGCCAAAAAGGCCTCCTTGACAAGGGGGGTCTTCATCGCGGGACTGAATGAATATCCCGGCAATGCCTCAACAACAAGATCGGCTTTGGGGAACCCGCCTCGTCTAGCCATCTCATTTTTTTCATAGATCCTGGCGATCCCATTCTCTGGATTTTGCATCAGATTATTCAACAACTGACGAACCGTTGCTAATGTTGTCTCATCCTTTGGATCCTTCAGGACGATTCCGACCATCGCCCCTTCCCCATGAATGGCTGCCTTCCAGTCAGTTATCTCTCCACTCGCATCCAGTTTTATAAGACCATGATCCCTTAGGACGGGATTCAGGCGAATCCTTTTTTGACAAGGTGTGAATCCGTGATCTGAGACAATCGCAAAGGCCGTCTGTTCATAAGTCCCGGCACTCCTCGTTGCCCGCAGGATCTCTCCTATCCAACGATCGATCTTTTCAAGTTCTCCATACGCCTCCGGGCTGAAAGGGCCATATCGATGTTGGGCGTCGTCCAGACCGACAAAATGACCCAGAACAAGATCTGGTTTTTCTCGGGCAACAAGATATTTCAACGCTTGTGCCGTGAGAGGGTCCGGAAGACCATGAGAGACCCTCCTTTTATACCTTTTCCAGTCGATCCGACTAAAATAAGTATCTTCTATCGTCGTAACGAGACCTTTCGGTGTTGAGTGCCTTCGGAGCCACGGAAGCGTTCTCTCCAGACCATCGGCATCCCAATATTCAGGGATATTGAAATTCATACGGGCGTCAACGGTGACAGGCCAGTTGACACTGGCGGTCTTCCCTCCGTTCTCACTTTCGGCCTGCCAGATTGTTTTGGCTCGTATGCTTCTCGAGTCCCAATAATACTTTTCTGCTATTGGGTCTTTTGGATCGAACATGAGATTCTGATCCACACCATGTTTTGCCGGGGTGACTCCTGTTACAATCGTTGTGTGGGCCGGATAGGTAACAGAAGGATAAACGCTCTCTACGGACGCGGCGTAAGAGCCTGTTGCCATAAGGGCAGCGAGAGTAGGGATCTCCAGACCCAATTGGTCTTGTTGCAGCAGATATTCCCGCTTTAGGCCATCAATGGAAATAATGATGAGATGATCGGGATGGCCTGGAAGAGGTTCTGCCGGTGGTATCGGAAAAGGGCGGATGTTAAGACTCGCATGACAAGCCAACCCCCCCATTAGAAAGACGGTGAGAGAGATCCCGGAAAGGATTGCCCCGGAGGCCAGACCGAATCTTGTCCCTGATTGCCAAACTCCAGCCGTTCGTGGAAAATGGAGCCCTGCCAGCATATTTCTTGAAGGGGCCCTTGTTAAAGAGTTTGGAATAGTCCCGATCTCGCGAGCGGCTCCCGTCAAAGAGGTGCCGACAAAGGTGGTTGTTTGGCCAATAGAGCGTCGAATCTCCATGCCTGAATATTATCGTCTCCCGGCAACCGGAGTTGTGGTTTGTCTATTTTATCCGCCTCCGCCAGAAAACCCTGCCGTCTTGCGGCGGGGAGCTTCATCGGCGACTTTGTAGCCAAGATTATGTTTGACAAACATGATGTTTATTTGGCATCATTTTGTCTTAATGGAGTTCTGGAACCGAAAACAAGAGCTGCTTCAAATCAAAAAACAGATTGGGAAACGATCTCTTGGTTATGTCACCGGCCGGCGGCGCGTTGGAAAAACGGCTCTTCTTGTTAAGGCGTGTGAGGAGCTTGGCGGATTTTATCACCAGGCGGTCGAGGGGACCGCCCAACAACAACTTCTCCATTTGGCGGAGGAGATCGGACAAGCGCTTCCTCTGTTTCGTGAGATTGTTCCGAAAAGTTGGGGTGAGTTTTTTGCGCTTCTTTCTCGCGAGGCCCTTCCCTCACTGATTGTTTTTGATGAATTTCCTTATTGGGTGCAAGGAGATTCCACCCTGCCAAGCCTTCTTCAAAAATGGGTCGATCATGAACTTCCCAAGAAGAAGAGCTCCCTTTTTGTTTCAGGATCTTCTCAATCGATGCTGTTTTCGCATTTTTTGCGTCAAAATGTTCCTCTTTATGGTCGGGCACAAATCCATTTGTCTCTGGAACCGATGAGCTACGAATGGTTTTGCAGGGTCATGAAATATCCTGTTGATGATCCGGATTCTTTTCTTCGTTTTTCGCTGGTTGGCGGGATTCCACATTACTGGAAGTTAATGCCTTCGGGGGATGTTATCGAGCAGGCAGACCTTCTTTATTTTGCTCCCGGGGCTCTTCTCTCTGAGGAACCTGTTCAGATGTTGCGCGACGAAGGCGTGACGGGATCCATTTCAAAGGCGATTCTTGATCTGGTAGGACGGGGTGTTTCGAAACCGAGTGAATTAGCCTCACGTTTGGGAATTCCTCATGGTAATCTTTCGCGTCCCTTGGCTCTTCTTCTGGAGCTCTCTTTTCTCAAGAGAGAATTTCCATTCGGCGAGTCGGCTCGCACGACGAAGAAGATTCTTTACCGGGTCGAAGATCCTGTTCTCTCATTTTATTATGGTACTTTTCTTCCTTTCAGAGCCCAGTGGCCGGGTATGAATAAAGAGGAGAAACGTACCTTATTAAAACAGCATGCCTGCCGCCAATGGGAGATCTTTTGTCGGCGATGCCTGCCGGGATCCGGGCGGTATTGGGAAAAGGAGGTTGAAATCGATCTTGTAACTCGTCAAGGTCAGGAAGGTTACCTTATTGCGGAGTGTAAATGGGCAAATCTAGACAAAAAAGAGGAGTCAAGACTTGTTGAAAACCTGAAGAGAAAATTTGAACAAGCGGCCTTGAGTCAAAAGATGAAAGGGAAGAAGGTTAGTTTCCGGATCTTTTCTCACCGGGATCTAACTTCCCTCGCTGCAATGTAACCGACTTACCTGAGATAAGTCGCCTTGATCGTCGAACTGATTCCACCACGCACAGTGAATTCTCCCATAACCTCCATAAATCGAGGTTGGCAGGCGGCGACGAGGTCATCCAGAATCTGATTCACAACCCGTTCGTAGAAGACCCCTTCGTTCCGGTAGGACCAGAGGTAGAGTTTGAGTGATTTGAGCTCAATACAGAGTTCATGAGGGATGTACCGGATAACAATCTTTCCAAAATCAGGCTGACCGGTTTTTGGACAGACACTCGTGAATTCGGGACAGTCCATGCGAATTTCATAGTCCCGTTCCGGTTTCGGGTTGGGAAAGGTCTCAAGGTTCCTGGATGGTTTTGTCGACATCGACTCCTGCCCTATCTGCTTCCCAAGGGTGATTTCAAGCCTTTTTATACGCCATCGCCTGCAAGGAACGGCCTTCTCGACTCCACTTTTCCGCATAGAAGGTCGGAAAGAGTGAGGCATCGGCCGTTTTTAAGAGAAATTCCGGTAGCTCCGCAAAGACCTCCTGAATCTGGTTTTTGTATTGAGAGTCATCCGTTGCGACAAACACAGAACCGCCGGCCTTGAGAGAGCGATGGAGGTCTTTCAAGAACGGTGTTTGAAACAGTCTGTGTTTCGCATGGCGGCGTTTGGGCCAGGGATCGGAATAAAGGATGTAAACCTCATCGAAGACCTCTTCCTGAAATTTTTCTGGAACGACGATTCGCGCATCACCAAACAAAACAGAAACGTTGGGATAAGGTTCCAGGCGTCTCAAGAGTTTTTCAAACCGCTTCCGTTTGTATTCGATGGCGGCAATCTGCTTTAAGGGATTGTTTTGGGCGAGTGAGATCAGAAAGTCACCGCGGCCAGGGCCAATCTCCAGAATAGAGGGATTTGTGGACACGGTACCGGAAGTTAGCGAGATCTTGCCTCGACCTTCCCCCGTCCACCGAATTTTTCATGCCAGGGATAAGCCCCCTTTTCCAGAACGGCATTCAACGCCTTAATGTTTTGGACGCCGCGGTCCGAGAGCCAGCGCTCCAGTGCGGCAACGCCCGACTTGGCATAAACAGGGATTCCCTCCTTCCAGGTGGCACGGCCACAGAGGACTCCATTAAAATGGACCCCGGCCTGGAGTGCGAGTTCAAGGCTTTCCCGGAATTCCTCATCACTGACACCGGCTGAAAGATAGATAAACGGTTTTTGAGTGACCGCCGCTGCCTTCCGGAAGAGTTCCTTCGCCTCATCCCGCGTATAAGCAGATTCTCCCTTACAGGTCTCCGCCCCCTTGACGAACTTCATGTTGATCGGCACTTCGACCTTGAGGACATCGACGTGATAGCGATCTTTTGAGAACTCCTCCATGCTATGAGTGACAATCTCCGGCTTCTTACGCGCGTATTCGATCCCTTTCTCATCCTCTCCGCCCGTTGCATAGCCGACAAACTCGAGGAAATAGGGGATGTCATTTTCAACACACTCCCGGCCGATTTTTTCCACCCAGTCATGCTTTCGTTTGTTGATCTCCTTTTGCTCAAAGGGGGAGTAGTAGAGGAGGATCTTGACCGCATTCGCCCCTGCCGCAATCGATTTTTTGACATTCCAACCTGGAATGAGTTGGGGAAATCGTCCGGGTGATGTCTGGTCATAGCCGGTTGATTCATAGGAGAGGAGAAGGCCAGCGTTTGAGGCCCTCTGGCGGGCCGCTTCCAGACCGAATTCCGGATCCAGCAGAACGGCCGTGGCATGTGGCGTCAGTACTTTTGTAACGGCCGTTTTGAACTCCGACATCATTTGAGCCGTTATCTCTTTAGGATCACATCCTTTCTCCTTGGCAATCGCCTTTTGCAGCGAACCTCTCTGGTCCATCGCCGCCGCGGCAATGACCCCTTTTTTGTTGGCCAGTTTCTCGAGATTTTTCAGTTTGCCCGGTGTCAGTGTTGTCATCGTCCCCCTCCTTTTTGGTTTCACAATGCAAGGTTCTTTATGAAAAACAGGATTCTTTATCAACCCTATCTATTAAATCAGTTCTTCGAATGCCTTCTCGATCCTCTCCAGCCCCTTTTGAATCTTCTCCATCGAGGTTGCGTACGAGAGCCGGATATAGCCCTCCGCCCCGAATCCGGTACCGGGTACGACGGCAACCCGCGATTTTATAAGGAGGTATTCCGCAAGGTCGTCCGAACCGCGAATCGCTTTGTCGTCGTACCGTTTTCCAAAATAGGCAGAGATATTCGGGAAGACATAGAACGCCCCCTGCGGATTGAAGCAGGAGATGCCGGGGATTTTATTGAAGAAGCTTACCATATAGTCCCGCCGCTTTTTAAATTCACCGACCCATTCCCGGAGAAAATCCTGTGGGCCGTTCAAGGCGGCAACACAGGCCCACTGGGTTGCCGAGTTGATATTCGTGGTAACCTGCCCCTGAAATTTGGTCATCGCCTGGATGATATCCTTAGGGCCGGCGGCATACCCCATCCGCCAACCGGTCATTGAATAAACCTTGGAGGCTCCATTCACAGTGATTGTAAGCCCTTTCATCTTCTCGTGAAGCGATGCGATGCTCACAAATTGAAAACCATCATAAACAATTTTTTCGTAGATCTCGTCGGAGAGACAGAGAATTTCATGCTGGGTGAGCACTTCTGCAATCTCTTCAAGTTTTTTTCGGGGGTAGGCGCCGCCGGTCGGATTCGAGGGGCTGTTCAAGACAAAGATTCGGGTCTTTTTTGTGATCGCCTTTTCCAGCACTTCCGGCCTAAGGCAGAAGCTGTCCCTCTCCTCCGTTGGCAGCATGACCGGTGTGCCGTCGCAGAGCAGCACCTGATCCGGATAACTGACCCAGTAAGGGGAGGGGATGATCACCTCGTCGCTTGGGTTCAGGAGGGCCTGAAAGGCGTTGTAGAGGGAATGCTTGCCGCCGACGGAGACAAGAACTTCGTCACGGCTGTACGACAGGCCGTTGTCTCTCTTGAATTTGGCGATGATCGCATCTTTGAGCTCATTGATTCCACCGACGGCGGTGTATTTCGTCTTGCCAGCCTTGAGTGCTTGAACCGCTGCCTCCTTGATCGGGTCCGGGGTGTCAAAATCCGGTTCACCGGCGCCGAAACTGATCACATCAATCCCATCGGCGATCATCTGTTTTGCCTTGGTGTCAATGGCAATCGTGGATGACGGCTTGATCCGTTTTATTCGATCGGAGAGTAAGGTCATTTTTTCCTCTCCCTTTTTTTGTTCAGTTTTTTCTGAACGGCGTTGGGGACCATGCCACTGACAGAACCGCCCAGCCGGGCTACCTCTCGGATCAACGTTGAACTGACGTGGGCGTACTGTGGCTCCGTCATCATGAAGACCGTCTCAATAGCAGGGGCCAGTTTTTTATTGGTGAGAGCCATCTGAAACTCATATTCATAGTCTTGAAGTGTCCTGAGTCCCCTCAGAATGGCAGTGGCCTTTCGGGATTGGGCGTATTTGACAAGAAGTTCGTCTTTAAACGAATCGACTTCCACAGCCGGAAATTTTTTAAAGATCTCCCGAAGCAATTGGACCCTCTCTTCAACCGTCAGAAGCCTGTTTTTGGAAGAATTGACTGCAACAACAACGATAATTTTGTCGAAAAGATTTAAACCCCTTTCGATGATATTCAGGTGTCCCTCGGTGGGGGGATCAAACGACCCAGGATAAACAGCGATCTTCATAAATTTCATCTCTTCAAAAAACTGATCAATGTCTGGCCGTACTTCCGCTGATCAACCAGCCTCAGGCCTGTTTCTTTTTTGATCGGTTCCCTTGGGCTGTGCTCTACGACGACGATTCCATCCGGGGCAAGGAGATTTTCCCGTGCAATTTCGAGCAGTGTGGGGTTTACCAGATTATTGTCATAGGGGGGGTCGACAAAAATTAAAGCAAATCCCTCCTCCGCTTCCCCCTTGATCCGTGGGGAGATAGGGGGGATTTTGAATTTGAAAATTTTGGCATACATTTCCAAGCCGCATTTCTCTAAATTTTTTTTGACTAGATTGAGTGCCTCTCGAGATAAATCGACAAAGGTACAGTGGGCCGCCCCCCTTGAAATGGCCTCAATCCCGATCGATCCGGTTCCGGCAAAGAGATCCAACACCGTTTTCCCTTGAATCTCCCAAAGGATATTAAAAATCGCCTGCTTGACCTTGTCTAAGGCAGGACGGATACGGTCGCTTTTCGGACCGGTTAAGATTCTTCCCTTGGCTGATCCACTGATGACACGCATCGTTGTTCCGCTACCATGAATCTTTACTTCGTTTAAAGAAGAGATTAGGGGCCTATAATGCCCCAGTTTCCTATCCCTCCGGGCCAGAACCCGGGTACGATTGTCACCCTGTCGCGGGAAGACTCAAAACATCTTGTCCGGGTCCTCCGCGCCTCTGTGGGGGAACGAATCGGCCTTTTTGACGGTGCCTGCCGGTTTGAGGGGGAGATCGTCGTCCTCTCTCCTGTCGGAACCGAGGTCCGGCTGCTCAAAAGCGTCCCAATAAAACCGGTTCAAGGAGAGGTCGTTTTGTGCCAATCTCTGTTGAAGGGGGAGAAGATGGAGTGGGTAATCCAGAAGGCGGTTGAGTTGGGGGCATCTGCCGTTATTTCATTTAAGTCCGAGCGGTCAATCCCCACCTCTTTCAAACAGGAGAAGATCGGTCGGTGGCAAAAAATCGCCGACGAGGCGCTTAAACAATCCGGCCGTGTCAATCCGATGAGGGTTCATTGGGAAGAGGATTTTTCAAGCCTTGTACGAAAAACAGCTATTGGCTCGAAAATTATTTTTTCGGAAAAGGGAAAGACCCTTCCTGTGGACTCTCACAAGAGGAACTATTCTCTCTTTGTTGGTCCCGAAGGGGGATTTTCCGATCAGGAAATTTCACTTGCAAAGGAGGAGGGGTGCGAGGTTGTCTCGCTCGGTTCCCGGACCCTGCGAGCGGAAACCGCCTCCCTCGTCTCTTTAACTCTTGTTCAACATGAACTGGGAAACATCTAAAAAGCCCCTGATTCTGGCCCATCGTGGTTTTGCAGAGCGTTACGTTGAGAACAGTCTTGAGGCGATTGAGGCGGCGATGAAACTGGGGGTCGATGGAGTTGAGGTCGACTTGCGTATGACGGCCGACAACGAGCTCATTATTTTTCATGACAAGACGCTTAAACGGTTGGCCGATCGGGACGATAATATAGAGGAATTAACCTCTTCCTCGATACGACAGATTGACTTGCAGGGTTCCCATCTTCCAACACTGGAGGAACTGCTTGACCTCGTTCAAGACAAACTCCTCCTCAATCTTGAAATCAAGACGGTTCGGTACCGATCCTCTGTTGTGGAGAAAAAACTTCTTGCAACACTTCGTGCCTTTGGGCTGGGATCTTCTATTCTCGTCTCTGCCTTTCACCCACTTCCGCTTTATCGGCTGTCCCATTTGGCTCCTGAACTCAAGCGAGGCTATCTCTGCTGGAACCGCTACCTCCGTACCCGCCACCGCCTGTTGGTCGAAAAGAAGGTAGGGCCATCCTCTTTGAACATTGCCCTCGAAGATGCGACGCAGAAGACTGTTCGTTCAGGACAGGCGCGGGGCAGACGGATTTTTGTTTGGACTGTTAACGAACCGGATGATATGAATAGAATGGTCTCTTGGGGGGTTGACGGTGTTTTCAGTGACCGGCCGGATCGGTTGCTTTCCCTCAGGACCAACGGATGACAACTCACGAGAGCGACAGCGAAGTTAGCGCCACCGTGCTTGACCACGCAGAGTCGAGCGGACCCCATGCCCCGCGCTATCTCTATCGGACCGCCAGCCTTCAGGAGCGGTTTGCCTGCTTCTTTGTCGATCTTCTGCTGAGTACCTATCTTCTGGGTGGTTGGGCTCTCCTTCTGGGCCGTTTTTTTCACAAGGACCCGTTTGAATTCCAGGGGAGCACGGAGATCATCTGGATCTCATCTTCGGTCGCCTTTTATCTTCTTTATCACCTCTTCTTTGAGGGGGTTTTCACGGCAACGCCCGGCAAGATGCTCGGAAGGCTTATCATTCACAAGAAAGGAGGGGGAACCCCCTCTCTCTTCGCCATCTTGCTCCGTACCCTGTTTCGTCTGGTCGATTATCCGCTCTTCTTTTTGACCGGTCTGGGGATGATGGAATCAACGAGGCGATGCCGGCGGCTTGGGGATCTCGTCGCGGGAACCGTTGTCTTGAAGAAACTTCCGTTTCAAGGGAACGCACAAAGGAGAGAAGAGATGGTTTCCGCAGGGGCGACACTTAGAACCTACGCCTTCGGGGTCGATTTTGTCTTATCCGTCCTTTTTCTTTATGGAATTCTTCTCTCTATTCCGGCCGATCGTCCCCGACTTTCCTTTATCCTTCTGAATCTCGTACCATTGATACTCTTGCTCTACTTGGCCTTGGCCGAGACGATTTTTCAGTCGACGTTTGGAAAGGTTATTTTTGGGCTCAAGGTGGTTCAGGAGGATGGTTCGCGTCCCTCCTTCTCGCTCATCCTGGTCAGGAATTTTTTTCGGATAGTTGATATGAATCCGCTCGGTTATCTCTGTGCCTTGCTCTCTTCCAGAAAGCAGAGACCGGGGGATATTGCCGCTGGAACACGTGTGATCCATGCCCCTCGTAATTGGCGGGGATGGATGGTTGTCCCTTATATGCTTCTTCTCACAACCGGAGCGGTTGTGGGAGGCTGGTTCCAACCGGGCAGTTTTTATCGGCAGGGGTATCATTTGCGTGTGGGAGGTCAGACGTTTGAATTGGTCCCTCATTTTTTCTTGAGTGAAACAGGAGAGTCGCTTCGAATAGAACAACTTGTGTTGCAGCTCAATGAGGGAGAATCAAGCGGGGGAGCCCCATTTCATGCCGGAGATCTGATCGCCGTGAGCTTCCGGCTCGCCGGATTTGAACCAAAAAGTGACAGGGCCTGGGTCCAGGTTGATCTCCTCGTGCGTGATCCGCGGCGAAACGTCATCCTGAGCAAGGCAAACATCATCAATTCAGGAATTGAACTCCGGGGGAAAAAGGATGCAGATCTCTCGTCTCGCTTTGCCCTTCACCCGGAGGCCGCTCATGGCCGATATGAACTGGAGCTGACGGTTCGGGACCGGTTGGCGAAGACGACGTTGTTTCATCGTGTTGAATTTCAGGTCGAGTAAACCTTCACGGACCTTTAAGGGAATAATCCCCTTGAGAGCATCGCGGTCGTGATTTTTTCAATGGCGATACGCATGGCGGACTCACGGAGGCTGATCTTTTCCTTCTGGGCCCTTTCGTAGACGGCCAGGAACGCCCTTCGCATGATTTCAAAGAGTCGTTCGTTGATCTCTTTCTCTGACCAGAAGAAGTTCTGAAGCCCCTGGACCCATTCAAAATAGGAAACCGTCACGCCGCCTGCATTCGCGAGGATATCCGGGAGTACGAGGATCTCATTTTGGTCTTCAAGCAGCTTGATCGCCTCGCTGTCGGTCGGTCCATTCGCGCCCTCAGCAATCATACGACATTTGAGCTTTTTGACATTCTTGGCAGTAATGACGCCACCAGCGGCGGCCGGGATGAGAATGTCACAGGGCAGCGTAAGCAGCTCATCGTTCGGGATCAGTGTCCCTTCGGGATAACCGGCCAGAAAGCGATTTTTATCGACGTACTTCTTCAGAGACTCGTAAGAGAAGCCCCGTTCATTATAGTAGGAGGCGGTGTGGTCGCCAACCCCGACGATTTGACAACCAATCTTCGTAATCTTCCTCGCCGCCGCGCCACCGACCTGTCCGAACCCTTGAATGACAACCCGCACGTTTTGATCGAGCTTCCAGTTCATCTGCTGGGCCGCCTCCATGATGCAGTAGACAACGCCGCGTCCCGGTGCCTCTTCACGCCCGAGCGAGCCTCCAATAGCAATCGGTTTGCCCGTGACGACACCGGGGACTGAAAAGCCTTTCAGTGAGCTGTAGGTGTCCATCATCCAGGCCATGACTTGAGCCGAGGTTCCCATGTCGGGTGCGGGGATGTCCCGGTCCGGACCGATAAAATTGATGATCTCGGCTGTGTAACGGCGTGTGAGACGCTGGCACTCCTGGCGGGAGAGCAGCGTGGCGTCGATCTTGACTCCCCCCTTGGCACCTCCCAAGGGAAGACCAACCAGTGCGGTTTTCCAGGTCATCAGCATTGCGAGTGCTGAGACCTCACCCAGATTGACGCTTTCGTGATAACGGATACCCCCCTTGCAGGGACCGAGCGTGTCATTATGTTGGACCCGATAACCGGGGACGACGCGGACCAATCCATTGTCCATCCGGAAGGGGACCGACACAATCAGTACACGGTCCGGGACCCGGAGCCGGTTGAAGGCGTTTTCATCGAGCGAAATTTTTTTGGCGACATTTTCGAACTGGATCTGGGTGTCTCTAAAGAGGGGAGAATCCCATTCGGCCGATTCCGGATAGTTCATCTCTTTTTTTGAGGGTGTCATACGAGTGATTCATCTCCTTTCATTGTTGGGTGTGAGGCCCTTCCTGGAAATACCCCACAGACCTATAAGATTCTCCTTCGACATCATAAGCCAGAAGAGAGAGAGGGCGATGTAGACAAAGGCGTAGGCATGTCGGGCCTCTTTGGAGGTGAAGAAGAGCTGGGTTACAAAGAGAACAAAGATGAGTAATGCCTCCCAGAGCGTGAAGCGGAGGTTGGCAATCACGACAAAGGCAAAGATTGACTGGGCCGAGGTGAGGAAGATCTCCTCAACCTGCCGGGCGTCCATTGGCATCGGCATCAAGTGGCCCGCGGAGATGTTATAGACAAGGGGGAGCATGCCGATCAGAAGCGTCCACTGGTTTACCTTTGAGGAGAGAAGCGTCCCGATACTCGAGGCTGCCTTGGCACGGAGGGCAAAGAGGATCGCAACGATAAACTCCGGTGATTCTGAGGCGAGCGGTGCCAGCCATTGAACCAGGATAAACTCCTCAATCCCCAGGTGTCGTCCCGTCTCCAGTAACCCCTCGGCAAAAGGTTCGGCAGAAAGGAAAATGGTGGCACCTGAAACGAGAAAGAAGAAGAGCGTCGCCAGAAGTTTTGAGTTTCGTGTCCACTTGGCGATAAACTCGATCGGCCCTTCGATCTCAGGTTCTTCGTGGTGACTCCGCGTTGCCTGGTAAATGTAGCGGCAAAAGATCGCCAGGAAGAACAGGGAATCAACCCAGGAGAGATTGTGGAACATCGGGATCACGAAGGAATAGAGGGTTGCCAGGCCCAGGGCGAACAGTTCAACGCGGTTTTCAGGTTCCAGCTGTATCTCTTTTTTCTTTGTTCGAAAAAAGTAGGCGAACACAACCGTGGCCCAGCCAAGACCGATCAGAAGGCGGTTGGAACCGGTCATGTTGGCGGTGGCGTAGTGGATATACTGGGGATCCTTGCCGGCCTGCCAGGCAAAGTACATATCGACGGCGTACTCGGGCAGGACGGCAATCAACGCGAGAAAGGCAATCGCGAGAGACTGGGGGATAAAAAACTGCGCCAGCTCGGCCCCCCAAGAGAGCAGAAAGGCGGCTCCGAAGATCGCCAGGCCCGGGAGGATTGCATTCCAGGGGGCGGGGAGAGAAACGCCTGAAAATCTGATGAGAGACCACTGAAAACAGAGGAGCACAACAAGCCCGATGAGCAGCGTCGATCGGAGATTTTTCATGCCATATCCTTTCAAGCCCCTTTGTCAACAGACGGCTAGTCCTTTTTTGTTTTGACCGCAACTTTTTTAAAACGATTCCGAGGAGTCCGACACATGGCCTCCGATCCTCCGCGTGGTGCGGGTAACCGTCCTGCATTGCGTCATCAACACCATCAGGATTATCATCGGCACACCAAATATTCTTTTGGGACGGGGTTTCATCCGGAGAAAGAGTCGTCGGAAGCACCTCTTGTCACGGCCTACGACAAGAGCCATTTTCAGTGCGTCGATCGACCCCGTTTTTTCTCTTTCACCTCAGATCCCCAGCATGAGACCGTTTGGCAGCGGGTCCTTTTCTTCGGTTCCGCGACGGCCCTGACCGTTGGTCCTGGGAGGCGGATCCCATCGGCGGTTTTGGGGATCTCCAAGACGCATGAACACCTGGAGGAAAATGCCGCTTTGGAGCAGAATCTCGGTTGCTACCTGGGATACTATACGTTGGGGGATGATTCACAGATCGGTGATACCTACGAGTTTTATAAAAACGAAAAGGTTCTACAACGGGTCAAACAGTTTCATCCCAACCACCGGTATCGCGGCGGGGCGATCGGTAATCACGATACCGACCCGCTCGGTCTGTCTCAGGATGAAGACGCCTATCTGATTGTTCCCAGGATCCTGCTGAACCTGCAGGGAAAAAAGAGCGTCCCCAATGATGTCCATCTTGTGGCGGTCGGTCATCCGGACAGGCGTTTGGATCATCAAAAAAGGATCTTTCTGGAGAGGCGTCATTACTATGGAGATGTCGGGCGTCTTGATCCGAACGCGCTCAAGAGAAACAAACTCACTCTTGCTGATATTGTTGATTATGCCGCCCTCGCCCAGGCAGGTCTTGCCCCTGGGGATCTCTTCTCCTCGAAAAAAGTGCATGAGCAGAATTTCGACCCGGTGGCCTTTTTGAATATGGAAGAGCTTAAAAGGCGGGGCGTCCATCCGGATACGCTGATTGACCAGATCGACCTGATCCAGCCGGTTCGCCTTAAAGAGGTCGATTATCGTTCCGATAGCTATATCTTGGAGGATGGCCGTTTTGGTTCATTTTCAGAGACCGATGAGGTGGTCGAACGTTTTTGGGGGCCGCCGGAGGTTGACGGGAGTCGTCATTCCACCGTCTTTTTTGATGGGGGAGGAGATTCCATTAACCACAAATGGTTTCGTGCCTCGATCAGTCAGACCGACCGGATTCGAACGATCCATGGAGAGAGTGGTCTTTATACGATCAACATGGACCACATGGATTTTGGGAACCAAAGTATCCTGGGTGGGGCAATGAATGCCCATGTCTCCAGAAATCAGGTTCGGGTCCTCGAGGCGATCATTGCGGAAACCCAAAGGAATGACCCGGGGGCCCGGTTTATCCTGACGGGGCATTATGCACTTCACAGGATCAAAAATTTTCATGAGGCTGGACTTCATCGCATCTTCAATAATGAGGCGGTGATTGCGTTTGTTGGGGGACATTCCCATATCCGCTACATTGATAAGGATGTCTCTCAGGGGGAGTGGGCGGAAAAGAACGGGATCAAGCGGAAAAATCCGCTTCCCTCCGTGATTGTCCCCTCGATGATCGACGACCCTAACGAAATAGCCGTTGTAAAGATCGATGACACCGATCCCTCGAAGACGGTTGTTGAGCTGACCTTTCAAGGAGTTGATTCCTCAAAGGTTCCCGGTGTGACGGATCGGGTTTATGAGGAGCTCCGTCAGATGCTCCCTCACTTCAACACCTATGCAGAAGGGATCCGCCGGATTAATGATCCCGAGGTTCGGGAACTTGCAACTCCAGGGATTCCACTGAAACGGAAGATCTATCTCTTCAAGAAGATTCTTTTAAATGGCGGACATGATCGCATCATCAAGGAGGATGTCATTCCGGCGATGGTGGCGGATGCCCGACTCCATATCCGTCTGTTTTCAAAGATTCTCGACCTCTCGCTGCGCGAGGCTGATTTTGGTCAAGAGGCGGACGACTTTAACAAGGGGCTCTCCGCCTATCTGACCTCCCTCGATAGCTATTATAACCGTGTCTCTTCTGCTGACTACGTTCCGAGCGTCGATTCTCATGAAGAGGATGACCGGCTCATTCAACTGGAGGGGGAGCTCGATCACGCCCGTGACAATCTGCTCGATTCCATCAAGGTGTTGGTCGACTTGGGCCTCGTGGAGGGCGAGGAGAAGGAGCTGCTCACGCTCTCTCATCACATGGCCTCTAGTCTGACCGCCTACCTGAACGATTATCAGAACTGGCTTGAGGATTATGAGGATCTGGTCCGGATCAAGCGGCCTGAGGATGCAAGTGACTGGATTGCACGTACGAATCTGTTTGGAAAGGGGAGCTTCCAGTCGCTTTTCAGGCATCTTGAGGATCTGCCGGAGGGGAGTGAGTCCTGGGCCTTCCTGACACTCGCAACGCCACTCGCCGCGATTATCGGCGATAAGATGTATGAGGAGAGGCGTAACGTGGATAGGACTGTCCCGGATCGCCTTACGCTGGCCTTGGAGCACCGCCCCTTCCTGTCTCGTAAGGAATCGGTCAATTATGTCCAGACCTCCAACCTGGATCCGTCTGAAAAATCTCCGGAGGATCCACGCTGGACAAGATTAAAGGAGCAGGCGCTTGAACAGGCAGAGAGGGATCGGGCGTCGTTGATGGAGCTGATTCCGCCACCGCCTCCCTGGCGGCCTGAGGTTAAGTTTTCCTTCCCCTTTGGGGTGATGCTTGGAACGGGGTCAACAGAGAGGCTGTTTGGAACCCCGGAGTCGGCCCATGATGTCAATCTGAACCTTTCCGTTGGGGCCGGGGCGCTTTGGCATATTTATGATTGGGACGGTTGGCCAGATTTGAACCTCAGGCTTTGGGAGTCTGCTGATTATGTTTCCAACCATCGATTCCGCGATGTGGAGCAGTTTGGCCGTGTTGATCTGGTGGCGCATAATCTCGATTTTACGACACGGTCGGTCTTCTCCGTCGGTTATCTGGATCTGTTGGAGGTCGGCGCGGGTCCGCTGGGAGGGTATTCCTTGAGAAACCTCCAACACAACATGACGGGAAGATCCTTTAAGGGATGGAATGCCCAGCTAACGCTCTTTGGGGCACTTTCCATCCATGTGGAACAGAAGTTTTACCAGGACGGGTCCCGGAGTATGCCGGTTGGGCTGATGTTGGATGTGCCTCAAGCAGTTGAATGGTACAGGACGTTTTTTAAATAAGGAATTTACAGGAGTCAATTTCATGAGCGAAATAGCAACACGAGACGATGCCCAATTTATCCTGCTTGGATTTGGGACTGTCGGGGCGCTTGCAGGATTGTCCGTTTCAAATATTAAACCATCAACCTCCTGGGAGAGTCGGGGGGCGACATTACTTGCCGGTAAGGGGCTCCCGGTTTCAGCATGGAAGTCTCTTTCGGATTACGGATTCGGGGCAGTCAATATGGGTGCTGCCGGTTATTACGTTGGGCAGGTTAACGATGATCCCGAACATCAGCTCAGTCGCCTTGCGGGATATGGGACTGCGATGATGCTGACGTTTGGCACAGTCCAGGTGACGAAGATAGCTGTAGGAAGAGAGCGACCGGACCGATCTGACAACAAGGGTTTTTTCTCAGGCCACACCGCCTTTTCGTTTGTCTCATCCGTCTATCTATCGACCGATTTAATACACACTTATGGCAGCGATTATCCAGGGACGGTAGCCCCTGTTGTTGCCCTTTCACTCGGGAGTGCGGCACTTGTAGGACTTGCCCGCAATGGTGCCAACAAACACTACTGGGAAGATATTGTAACGGGGGCCGCGGTTGGGAGTGGTCTTGCACTGGCGAGCTACTATACCTTTGTAATGCCGGAAGAGCGCCATGATACGGAACACCGTCCTTCCGGCAGGAGGGGTGCCATTACGGGTGGACTAGGGATTGCCGGTGGAGTGGTGGCCAGTTGGATCGGTGAGACTCTTTTCTCCGACAAATCGGTTGCTGTACTGCCCTCCGGCTCTGCTGAGACAGCGGGTCTCACCGTGGCAGGGCAGTTCTAAGTACTTCGACTCGTAATTACCATGACGTATCTGAAAAGCCAAAAAAATCAGTGAAATTACTCGCTCAGCACTAGTCCTGAGTGAATAAATTCGTCACCTCGGCGAGCTCTTTGTTTGGTGGAAGCCGGAACGACTTGATCTGGCGTGCCAGTTCCATCCCCCTTTCCCGGCCGAACCTTCTCTGTAAAAAAACCTCAAACCGGCCAAGCAGGGCGACTGTCCTCTCGCGTCCACCAGCCTCCATGGCGGGGGGTGGGCGGGAATCGGTCTCCTTGTTGATCCATCCCGGCGGGAGGTAGTGTTCGAGTGCAGTAATGCCGTCCGGGAACCCCTCCATATGTTTCTTGTCCTGGACCGCATGGGCGAGACAGGCGAGCAGAAAGAGGCTCTTTCCGACTGTTTCATCCGTCAGTAGTGTTTCAGGGGGTGATTGACGGATGAGGCGATCGATTTGACCGAATGTGATCTTCTCACCGGCGGTATACGCCTCATCGGGGGTGCACTGACGGCTCTCTTTTCTTTTCCCCAAAATTTTTCTGACATAATCACAATCTTCCGCATGCATCCCGAACGTCTGCCGGATGTAGTGCATCCAATAGAGCGAACTCCTCTTGAATCCGACCACCTGCTTGTCAGCCGGGTATTGGACTTCGCAAGCGAGTCGGACAGAATCAGCAGAATACCCTTGTGTGGGGAGTGTCGCCTCGAGGATCCGGCAGTGGACAGAAATATCAAATGTGACAAGGGCATTGTAAATCATTTTCTAACTCGCCATCGGGTCTGTTGATGAAAGGTTGCTATTTTTGGGGCAGTTGATAAAAGCGTTGGGCGATGATCCCCCGTTACAGTCGAGACGAAATGGCCCATATTTGGGAGCCGGAGAACCGTTTCAAAATCTGGCTCAAAATTGAACTCTTGGCCTGTGAGGGATGGGAGCGCCTGGGGCGGGTTCCCAAGGGGACGGTGAGCTCGATCCAAAAGAAGGCAAGATTTGACGTGAGAAGGATTGATGAGATTGAAAAAGAGGTCAAGCACGATGTCATCGCCTTTCTCACCAATATTGCGGAATCGGTCGGCCCGGAATCGCGATGGCTGCATCTGGGGCTTACCTCCTCCGATATTCTGGATACCTGTTTTTCGGTCCAGCTTTCACAAGCACTGGAACTGATTCTTAAAGAGGTTGATCATCTCCTTCTGGCGCTGAAGCGCCGTGCAATGGAACACAAGATGACCCCGATGATCGGTCGTTCACACGGCATTCATGCGGAGCCGATCACGTTTGGACTCAAGGTCGCCTCCTGGTATGCCGAGATAAAAAGGCATCAACAGAGGTTGAAATTGGCGCGGGCTGATCTGGCGGTTGGCAAGATTTCGGGTGCGGTTGGTACCTTTGCCCATCTGGAGCCCGAGGTAGAGAAGCTTGTCTGTGAGAAGTTGGGATTAAGGCCGGATGAGGTCTCGACACAGGTCATTTCAAGGGATCGGTATGCTGCTTTCTTTGCCGCATTGGGCCTGCTCGCCTCTTCGATTGAAAGGATCGCGACCGAGATCCGGCATCTGCAACGGACCGAGGTTCTTGAGGTGGAGGAGTTTTTTTCAAAGGGCCAAAAAGGTTCTTCGGCAATGCCGCACAAGAGAAATCCGGTCCTGTCCGAAAACCTCTGTGGTCTCGCACGACTTGTTCGGTCGACGGTAACACCGGCTCTCGAGAATGTAGCGCTCTGGCATGAACGGGATATCAGTCACTCCTCTGTCGAGCGGGTCATTGCCCCCGAGGCGACGATTTTAACCGACTTCCTGCTGGCGCGCCTGACGGGACTAATCGAAAAACTGATCGTTTATCCCGACACGATGAAGAGAAACCTGGAGAAGATGGGAAAACTTGTCTACTCCGAGGGGGTTCTGGTCAGGCTTGTCGAGTCAGGACTCACACGTGAAGAGGGTTACCGTTTGGTGCAGAGGCAGGCGATGCAGACGTGGGAGAGGGGGGCGGATTTTGAGGCCGGTATTCGAAAGGACCCGGAGATCGCGAAGCGGCTCAAGAAGAAAGATTTTGAAGGGCTCTTTGATTTAAAAAAAAGCTTGAGGCATGTGGAGACGATATTTAAGAGGGTGTTTGTTTAGGGTAGAGTATGGGAGGGTAAGGGAGTGAAGGCCAAAATCTACATCACCTTAAAGTCGGGAGTGCTTGACCCACAGGGCAAGGCGGTTGAACAAGCGCTCTCAAGTCTGGGCTTCAGGGAGGTCAAAGACGTTCGTATTGGAAAGTATGTGGAACTCACATTGGAGAAAAATTCAGAAGAGAGAATCCGGCAGATGTGCGAGAAGTTATTGGCGAACACAGTCATTGAAAGTTACCAGTTTGAGATTTCAAAATGAACTTTGGCATCGTTCTCTTCCCCGGCACCAACTGTGACCGTGACACCTTTCATGTCCTGAAAAATATCTTAAGACAAAAGGTTCGTTATCTTTGGCACAAGGAGACGGATTTATCAGGGGTCGACTGTATCATCCTGCCGGGCGGCTTCTCCTATGGGGATTACCTTCGAACCGGGGCGATTGCACGGTTTTCACCGATCATGAAAGAGGTGGTGCGGCATGCGAGGGGAGGAGGCCTGGTGCTCGGGATTTGCAATGGCTTTCAGATTCTTTGTGAGGTGGAACTTCTGCCGGGCGTTTTAATGCGCAATGCCAATCTCCAGTTTATCTGCGAAACGGTTTCTTTAAAGGTTGAGAATACCAATGCCCGATTCACCCAATCCTATCTTCCAGGCTCTATTGTCTGGATGCCGATTGCGCATGGCGACGGAAATTATTTTGCCGATGAAGAGTCGCTTCAGAGGTTGGAAGGGGAGGGAAGGGTCTTGCTACGCTATGCTCCAATCAATCCAAATGGTGCCATGCATGACATCGCCGGAATTATGAATGAACAGGGTAACGTGATGGGGCTTATGCCGCATCCGGAGCGATGTTCCGAAGGTTTGTTAGGAAATGAGGATGGGAGGAGGTTGTTTGAATCAATCATTAATTGAACAACACGGCCTCACTCCAAAAGAGTACAAGAAAATCGTCAAGATGATGGGACGAGAGCCAAATCTTGTCGAGCTCGGCATCTTTTCTGTGATGTGGAGCGAACACTGCTCCTATAAAAGCTCCAAGATTTACTTAAAAAAACTGCCCACGAAGGGGAAGCAGGTCATTTGCGGTCCCGGGGAGAACATATAGAACCGTATCAAGGGGCGGCGACCGGTGTTGGTGGAATCCTCAGGGATATTTTTACGATGGGGGCCCGGCCGATTGCCCTTCTGAATTCGCTCCGATTTGGTTCGCCGGATCATCCCAAAACAAAATCACTCGTTCGCGGTGTTGTTGCTGGCATCGGAGGGTATGGTAATTGTATGGGGATCCCGACGGTTGGAGGTGAGGTTTATTTTGACGAATGCTACAATGGCAACATCCTCGTGAATGCGATGTGTGTCGGATTGATCCAGAAGAAAAACATTTTTTATGCCAAGGCCGGAGGAATCGGGAATCCGGTGATTTACGTCGGTTCCAAGACCGGTCGTGATGGAATTCATGGGGCGACGATGGCCTCCGATGTCTTTGATGAAACATCAGAGGAAAGAAGGCCGACGGTTCAGGTAGGCGATCCTTTTACTGAAAAAAAACTGATGGAGGCGTGTCTCGAACTCATGGAGTCTGCCAGGGGTCGGAAGTCGATCTACGGGATTCAGGATATGGGGGCGGCGGGACTCACCTGCTCCTCCGTTGAAATGTCGGGCAAGGGGCGAGTCGGAATGGATTTACAACTGGACAAGGTTCCACGTCGTGAAACTGAAATGACCCCCTACGAGCTCATGCTGTCCGAGTCCCAGGAGAGGATGTTTCTCGTTGCAAAAGGGGGACATGAAGATGAAGTCCTCAAGACCTTTCAGAAGTGGGACCTCGATGCAGTCGTGGTTGGAGCGGTGACAAAAGGGCATGATGTGGTGATCCGTTCTGATGGAACGATTGCCGGTGTTGTCCCCAATCTCCCGATTAGTGAGGAGGCGCCGGTCTATCGAAGGTTGGTGAGGAAGCCGAGATATTTGAGGAATGGGATAAAAGGGGTTGTTGTAGGGGCGCCGCTTGCTGTGTCCGTACAGGGAAATAACAACGATGTTTTGAAGAAGCTTCTTTCGTCCCCCAACCTGGCCAGTAAACGCTGGGTCTATCGTCAATACGATCACACCGTTGGAACCGATACGATCGTTCTTCCGGGTTCCGATGCTGCGGTCGTTCGCATTAAAGGGACGTCGAAGGCCCTCGCCATTACCACCGATTGCAACAGTCGTTATGTTTATCTGGACCCCAGGGAGGGAGCGAAGAGAGCGGTTGCCGAGGCGGCGAGAAATATTGTTTGTTCCGGTGGGACGCCGCTTGCGGTGACGAATTGTCTTAACTTTGGAAGCCCTGAAAATCCCGAGGTGATGTGGCAATTTCGTGAGGCGCTTCAGGGAATGTCGGACGCCTGCCGTTTTTTCAAGACACCGATTGTTTCGGGGAATGTCAGTTTTTACAACGAATCCCAGAATGGTGCGATCTATCCCACTCCGACCATAGGGATGATCGGCCTTTTAAAGGATCTGAAACGGCATTGTACGCAGTGGTTTAAAGAAGAGGGAGATGTTGTTGTGCTGGTCGGTGGGCAATCTGGAGAAATCACCTCCGGCTCCCTGGCTGGTTCCGAATACCAGAAGCTCATTCATGGTCTCGTTACGGGAAGGCTCCCCGGAATTGATCTTAAATTAGAGAAGAAGGTGCAAGAGGTTGTTTTAAACGGGATCCAAAAGGGATTGATTCGTTCGGCCCATGATTGTGCAGAAGGAGGATTGGCGGTTGCTCTGGCGGAATGTTGTATTTCGGGGCCACGGAGAGTTGGTATGATCGTTGAGGGGTGCCAAGGGGTAGCCGACCAAGCGATCTCAGCCTTGTTTGGCGAAACCCAATCCCGTATTCTTGTGACGTTACAAGAACGGAATTTGCAACAATTTTTGAGGTCGGCTAAAGTGAAAAACTGTCCGACGATGATTTTAGGCAGAGTGGGGGGGGGTCGGTTAAGAATTGAGGATCTCCTTGATTGCACGGTCGAGGAACTTTATAATGCCTGGTCAACAGGATTTGAAAAAGGGGTATTTGGTAACGATTCGCTAAGCCCTAAACTAGTGCTGAGCGAGTAATTTTGTTGATTTTTACGAGTCGAAGTACTTAGGCCCTATTTTATGTGTGGCATTATCGGTATTTATAATCACCCCGAGGCGGCCAATTTGGCTTATCTTGGCCTTTATGCCCTGCAGCATCGGGGGCAGGAATCGGCGGGCATCGTCTCGTCCAATGGGGAACGACTCTTTAGTCGGCAGGGAATGGGGCATGTCGCAGATATCTTCACAGAAGAGGTCTTGAAGGCACTGCCCGGCTCCGGTGCAGTCGGCCATACACGCTATTCCACCGCCGGCGAGAGTACTCTCATCAATTGCCAGCCGATTTTAATCCAGTACCACCATGGCTGGCTTGCCTCGGCCCATAACGGAAATCTTGTCAATATCCAGAAGATCCGGAAGGATCTTGAATCGGAGGGCTCCATCTTTCAATCGACGATGGATACGGAGGTTGTTGTCCACCTGATCGCCCACTCCAGGAAAAATTCGACGGTTGATCGGATCATCGATGCCCTTCTTCAGATTAAGGGGGCTTACTCGATGGTTTTTCTGACCGAGACGCGGATGGTTGCGGCTCGAGACCCGTTTGGCTGGAGGCCGCTTGTGATTGGGCAGAAGAAACCGGTTCAGGAGGGAGGACAGCCGACATGGGTTGTAGCGAGTGAGACCTGTGCCTTGGATCTCCTGGAGGCCGATTTTGTACGGGAGGTGGAACCGGGAGAGATTGTGCTGTTTGACTCCGATGGAATGCAGTCGTTTCGTCCTTTCCCAATCCCGCGCAAGAAGGCGATGTGCATTTTTGAATTTATCTACTTCTCGCGACCCGACAGCCATATCTTTGGAAGGGATGTCTATGAGATGCGAAAAGGGTTTGGAAAACAACTTGCCCGTGAACATGCTGTGGATGCGGATGTCGTAATTCCGATCCCGGACAGCGGTGTTCCGGCGGCGCTGGGGTATGCGGAGGAATCGGGGATCTCTTTTCAGTTTGGTTTGATGCGGAACCACTATGTCGGCAGGACTTTTATTGAGCCCCAGGAATCGATCCGTCATTTTGGGGTGAAGATCAAGCTAAACCCGGTTCGGGACGTGTTAAGGGGGAAGCGTGTTATTGTGGTCGATGATTCTATCGTTCGTGGAACAACCTCTCGCAAGATTGTGAAGATGATTCGGGATGCCGGGGCGAAGGAGGTTCATATGAGGATCTCTTCCCCCCCGATCACCGATCCCTGTTTTTACGGGATTGATACACCAACCAAAGAAGAGCTGATTGCCTCTTCTCATGGCGTTGATGAGATACGAAAATTTATCGGGGCCGATTCGCTCGGCTATCTTTCGACAGAAGGTCTCTACTGGTTTGAGAAAAACCACGGCGAATGGTTCTGTGATGCCTGTTTTACGGGCGACTACCCGGTGGCCGTTGAAGACGCCTCGGCCAAACTTAAGCTGACTACTTCCCTGAAATCTCAACTAAAATAAGACCCATTTGACTTGAGAGGGGTCAAGAGATAAGCCCCCTTTGGTGGACTTCTACCAATTCCACTGTGCTACGCGTGTTGTCTTTAATAATGGTCTTTCAAAAGACTTTGCAGCAGAGCTGGCCCTTTACAATCCACCGAGCCTTTTTGTGATTACGGACAAGGTTCTCTTTGATCTCAAAATTGTTGATCCGATCTTGCAGGGAGTCAAAAACGCCGGAATCGAGATCGCCGGTGTTTTTTCAGAGGTTCCTTCCAATTCCGAGCTTCGCGTTGTGAAGAGCTGTGCTGAGAAGGCGATAGCAACGGGTGCCGATGGTATTCTCGCGATCGGCGGTGGTAGTGTGATCGACACCGCTAAGGCGGTCAATATCCTTCTCACGCATGGGGGAGACCTGGTCGGGGATTATTCCGGGGCCCAGACGATTCCCAATCCTCTCAAGACACTCATTGCGATTCCGACAACGGCCGGGACTGGAAGTGAGGTCAGCACGGCCGCCGTCATTTTGGATGAATCGACGCACACCAAGCTCTCTTTTGTTGATCGATATCTGGCTCCTCACTTGGCGATTCTCGATCCGGAAATCACGACTTCGATGCCTCCCAAGCTGACGGCGGCGACGGCGATGGATGCCCTGACCCATGCGATCGAGTCTTACACGAGTCCGCAGGCAAGTCCGGTGTCGCGTAGTTTCTCGGCGGCCGCGATTCCTCTGATTCGGGAGAATCTTTTAAAGGCAATTCTTCATGGAGATGACCTGGAGGCACGGGGGGCATTGCTCACGGCGGCCACGATGGCCGGCATTGCCTTTGACCATGCGATGGTGGGGGTTGTGCATGGTATGGCGCATGCAACGGGAGGATTGGCGAACGTTCATCATGGGACCGCCAACAGCATCTTTCTCCCCTGGGGGATGGAGTACAACCTCGAGTTTTGTTATCCGCGATATGCGGAGATTGCGGAATTTCTGGGTGTCCGGCGTCCCAAGATGGGTGAGAGAGAAGCAGCCCGGGCGGCGATTGAGGCGATCAAACGCTTCCGTCTGGAACTCCATCAGGCCTGTGGCCTTCCCTCCTGTTTGAAAGAGGTCGGTGTGGAAGAGGGTTTGCTGGAAAAGATTGCCGAAGGGGCGGTTAATGACGGGACGAGTTTTTACAATCCGAGAGAGGTTATCAAGGAAGAGGTTTTGGAGTTTATAAAGAAGGCTTATTAAGGAGGAGACACGATGCCCACCTTTGAAAACAGCGACAAGCTTCAGCAGGTCCTTGGCGGTTTTTTTCAGTTCATTCTTGCCGATCCTGGTATGGGGCCAAGGCTGAAAGAGTCACGATTGATCTTGAAGTTTAACTATATGGAGCCTGATCTATCAATCACTGTCGATCTTTCTCGTCAGGATCCGGAGATCAGTTTTAATGACTCCACCAAATCGCCGGATGTGGAGATGAGGATGAAGGCCGACGTCGCGCATCGGTTCTGGTTTGGGAAGGTGAATCTCATGATTGCGCTTGCCCGTCGTGAAATGGTCGCCAAGGGACCGATTCCGAAGATCCTGCGTCTCCTTCCAGCGATAAAACCTGCTTACGATCTGTACCCCAAGTACTTGAGAGAGAAGGGGTTTTCGGCCTACTGCCTCTAGCAACGTTTTGCGATTCCAGCCGATATTATAGGTGATGATAAAACGGGGTGCCTTGTGGGCTTTTCTTTTTATTCTCTCTGCCTGTGCAGAGGATCAGGTGAGCGGGGTCTCTGAGTACGTTTTTCAGAGCACCGTCTGTGTCACAAACTCGCAGCCGATTCCATTCGTGAATGACACGGAGGAAGAGATGGTTATCGAAGGGGTTGCTGTGGCAGCCGGTACCGATCCTTATGGAAATTTCTCGCTCCAGGATGTGGTCGTTGCGGACACCTCCCTTTCAGCCGAAGGGGCGAGTTTTTCAAACATCAGGATTCCTGCCGGTGAAGAATATCAGTTTCAGGTCAGTTACACACCTAAGACAAGCGGCGGGCATTCCGCGGTGATCGATGTTGTTTATCGCGCCCCGTTAACGGGTGTTCGCCAACTTCATTTAACCGGAACGGCTGACGGAACAGGTCCCGTCGGCTGTATCGTTGCCGATGAAGGAGCCCAGGTTGACATATCGGGGGAGGCGGCATTCACGATCACAAAGCTCGTTGCGGCGACCTCAAAAATCTCTCAACCGTTAAGCTCCGAAGATGGGGTCCGTCCGCTCGATCCGGTGTCGATTGAAATGACTTTGGATGCCACGGCCGGGACAGCAATGATGGAGCAGATTAAAGAAGGATCCTTTATCTTGCCGCGTCCGAGGGAGAACGTCGAAATTCTCGGGGGGAATATACTGCAAGATACCATGCTCTCTACCTCTGGAGATGCCCGTGGAACCTATGATGACTCGAAGGGGAGTCTCAAGATTGATAATCTCGTTGTTACGCTGAATGGGGATTTCAACACAACAATCACAACGACACTTACAACGGATGAGGTTTCTTTGAAAACACTTTCAACACCTCTTGTTGCAGAGGCAATCGCTTCTTTCGGGAGCCGGCACTACGATTCGGTCGGTAAACGGATCTTTGGTAAACGGATCGATCCACTGACGGGTGCCGTGGTGTTGGTTGGAACCACAACGATTCAGTCCTCTACGCTTGATCCGGGTGCCAACAGCATGTTCGATGATATGAGTGGGACGACGATGGCGATCCTCATCGAGGGGACAATCGTCAAGAAGGGCTCAGATAGTACCCCATAAGGGGGGAGAGAACTCGCCATGCTAACCCGCGTTATCTTTTTCTAAAAACAAAATCCAAAGAAATAAGTCAATTAATTCAATCCGTTAGATTATACAGACCTTTTGGTCTTAATTGGCGTCCCGATTGCAAAAGCTTGTTGTGAGAGGATTCTATCAACGCCTTTATGACCAAATTATCATTAAGCTCCCTTGCCATCGTTCTCATTTTGTCCCTTCAGTTCGGATTTACTGGTTGCTCCCATGATCTAGATGAGGAGGCGGGAGTGGGAAACGAAGAGCAGGCAGCGGGTGGTGATAATGGGACCGATCAGAATTCAGAGAATCGTACACCGCCGCAATTTGATGGGGGGAATTCACAGACCGTTGTGAATCGCGCACCTGATTTTGAACCGGACCCGCCTGTTGTTATCGGTTGCGAAGGGGATGACGCCTGTCCGACAGGAGAGATTTGCGACAATAACCATTGCCGGCCTCTCACATGCCCCGATGAGATTGATTGTGAGGAGCAGGAGCTTATTTGCAATACGACGACCGGTCAGTGCGAAGCACCTCCTCCTCCCTGTGAAGAGGATTCGGAGTGCTCCGCAGATAAGGTCTGCAATAGAGAGACGGGAGAATGCGAGGTCCCGCACGGTTGTGGCGAGGTGGAGTTTAAGGTCGATTTCAATGAGAATAAGGCACCGTTTTTTGGTTTGACGAGCAATCTGACCTCCGATGATCCAACCCCGGATCTGCTCGCCGTTCGGGTTGCCAACTTGAGTGAAAGGGTCTCTTTTTCGAAGCTTTCCATTATTGGACTTATTGCAGGAGAGAATGTGGAGGTTAACGGGGAGGATCTCTGGCGCTTCAAAATATACGATCAGGAGCATGAAAGAATTGAGGCGCAGGTAACCAGTTGTGATCCCGAGGCGGGTGAGGGAGATGAGGGATACTGCCAGGGCCTTGCCGAGTTAGAGATGGATCGACCGGCCCTTAAAAATTACTTTGTTCGGTACGACCTGCCGGTGACAGGAGATCTCCATGAACTCCATGAGTTTCTTGCGGCCCCGTTGTTTCACGAGAGCTATTTCTGGCCTGTTTATCAATGTGGTGACTACGCCCCGACGGTTGGCGAGCCTGTTGAGATGACAGCGGCCGATGTTGAGTTGTCAGAGACCGATGGTTGTGTGGTCGAGTTTGATCCGGAGCGGCCCAAGGTAAAGGTGACAATGAATGTCTCGAACGCCGTGAGGGCCCATGTGTCTGTCTATGCCGGTAGTAGTCAATCAGAGAGCTACAACTTCCCGATTGAGGAGTACGGCCGTATCGCCCCGAGCGAGAGAACGCATGAATTTGATATACCGAATGACGGCTTCACCGTTACCTGTGGTGCGAGCGGCTTTGATCCAGGGGCGAACAACCTGTATCGTGATTATACTGTTGATTTTCATGATTCGGAGCTCCATCTCACGAACAAACTGCTCACGGGTGAGAACGCCTGCCCCTTCTATCTCGGGGAGCGTCCGACCTCGAGTGAGGATGCCGACATGGATGACGACATGGAGGATTGGTGCAAGGTCGGTCTTGAGATGAGTTTTACGCAGAAGGTGACAGTTGTCCCTCTCTTTGGTCCCTCGGCAGGAGCGGCCAACAAGAGAAAAACAAGCGGAGGGAAAAAGACCAAGGGGGGCAAGACCACGAAATCGTTACCGGCGAACCGAGAACGGGAATTCAGCGTCAATTACGCCAAAAAATTGGAGCTCGTGGCAGTCAGGACAAATGGTCAGCAGAATCTTGAAGATCAGGGGCTCGTCCACTTTGAGGGGTGTGGCCCCATTTGGAGCCTCGAGGCGGTCAGCGATCGGCCCACGGGGGTCAAAAAGACGACAAAGGATCTGAAAGGGACGAAGAAGAAGGTCTCCGATGAAGAGAAGGCACCCGCCACTATTGCGGAGGTGAGTCCATTCTACACAGACCATACCTTTATTCACGAGAAACGACACAACCGATGCAACAAGTTTGAGCTCAGGATGTGGAATTTTGGTGATGAACTGATCGAGGTACCGGTCGAAAAGGAGACCCTTGATGCCGGTTATCTGTCAGAACTGAAGCTGCCATCAGGATGGTATGATGCAGAGTGCTATACAGGCGGTTGCAACTTCACTATCAAATGGAAGGGACAACACCTGATTGGCAATCCCCATGTTGAGATCCAGGTCTGGGCACACAACGAATCGACAGGGCTCGAACGATGGATTGATACAACGGAACTCGGAAATCACCCGTATCTTACCGAGAGAAGATTGGGGGACACCGAAGAGGATCGTTGCCGTGTCACGGATCAATTCAATTATGATAGCCGCTACATGGATGAACCGTGGATTCCCAGAGGCACCGATTTTAGCAAGACGGGTGGTGGCTCCTATAACGTGGATACCTACCAGATGCAGGGAGATCAGGAGGATGAGGTGACCTCAATTCGTATCGAGAGCCCGTTCTACGACCACGCCTTACGAATCTGGCAGTATGGCTACGACGGCAAGAAGAGGGAGTTTGTTTGGACTCCATTTCTTACAATGGATTCCCCCGTTTGTGTCTCACCCGATCATTGCTTTCAGCCAATTACGCACCTGACCCCCTATGGCCTCCCCTGTTCAGCCAGTTGTTGGAGTGATTCTGACTGCGTTGTTGGACAGTTCTGCACGATGAATGAGGATCTTGGTCGTAGTACCTGCCGTGGCTTGAATCCCTACTTCTAAAACAGTTTTTTAAGCTTCTCACCAATATCGGCCGGCTTGATCTGTTCGATTACCTCTTTCGCCTTCTCTTCAACGACCGGCTTGGCCTGTTCTAACGCCTTCTGTTTCGCCTGTTCCGCCAATTTCTTCGCCTCGGCCTCTGCCTTTCCTTTAAGCTCTTCCTTGACATAGGCCGTGAGGGCGTTCTTCATGATCTCGGTCAGATAGTCGCCGTCCGGTCCGACAGATGGGTTCTTAAGGTCACCTGTGATTGCAAACGGGACGATGAACCGCCCCTCCTTGTCGGTCAGATGCCTGCGCATCTTCTCGTTCCCGATCCAACCGTCCGTTGCCGCCTTGGAGAGATAGTATTTCCCTTTCAGATCGAGTTTAAGATCCAGATTAACAGTCCCCCCCATCTCAATGGAACTCTCAGAATGGGCGAGGCTTATGTTGGGGAATTGGATCAGGCCGTTTTCGATCTTCGCGTTCCCCTTGAGTTCATGGTACGGTGTGCCTTTGAGTCCCTGCACAAATCCTGGTGTTGCGAGTTTCAACCCCCCAACGCTCAGATTAGGAAACTTCTCGGCGACGAGATTCATTCCCCCGAGCATCGTCTCCGAAAAAATACCAGGGGCGATGTTGATCGCCTTGATCTCGCCGTCTCGGAGCGCAATATCGATTGTGCCGGACAACGATTGTTTGATGTCGGGAGGTGTCGTGCCGGTTCCTTTTAGTGTGAGGGCCAAATTTCCTTTCCCCGTGAGTGTATCTTTCTGGTCCGCGAATTGGGTGAGGGCGGTGTCAATGTTAATCCCGTCAACAGTCAACGCAAAATCCCAAACCGGTTTTTGAGGATTTAGGTCAACGGATCCGGTTCCGGAGAAGAGCCCTTCAAACAGCGTGAATTTGAGTTCGTTAAGGTGAGCCACCTTTTTTTCATAGGAGAAGGCGCTGGTAAGCCCCGTGAGGGCATAGGTGGTGTAACGAATGCTTTCGGAGGAGAGGCTTCCCGCAAGATTCATCTCATCCGGTTTAAGTGGCGATCCGGCCGCCTTGAAGGTCAATTGTAAGGAGCCCTCTACATCCATCTCCTTGTTTCTAGGTGAGAGGGTTAGCAGCTCTTTGAGGTTGAGCGGGTTGGTTTGAAGATCGAGTTTCAGATCCTGGCCACCGGACATTGCAAGACTTCCACTGCCGGTGATCGCCCCCGAAAGGATATGAAAGGCAAACTGGCTGATGTTGACGCCACTCGTCGCATAATTCCCCTCAATCGAGAGATCGAGCGTTGCCCCGGCCGGTTTGACAAAGGTGTCGCCATACTTGATGTTGGCCTGTTTCAGATCGAGACTTGTCTTGAGGGCGATCGCCTCGGGAGTTCCGTTGGCAGAGAGACTTAGTGCGAGTGACCCCTCAAGCGACGAGTCGGGCGGAAGCGACTTTTTAGACTGGGGGAGGAGTGAATAAACGGAGTTCATCTGAAAGGCAGGGGCCGAAAGCGTTGCATCGACCTTCCTGGTTTTTTCGTAATCCTCCACGGAGACGTTGAAGAGGATTGGTGAACCGGCGATCACGAGCTTGGCATCCTTCACGGTCGCATTTTTCTTCGCCTGATCAACGGCGACATCCGCCTTGAAACTTAAATTTTCATTCGCCGCGTCGAAGAGATGCATCCCGAGGTCAATGCCGATCGGTTTGGTCGTGTCGGTCAGGACGGCATTCGTGACCTCAAGCCGGAATCCCCCTACCGCAAGCGGGGCGTCAGGGTTGGTTTGATCATCGTAAACAAGATGGCCCTCTTCAATTTTTATCTTTTCAATACGGACCTCCTCAATCCACGGTGGCATCGGTTTTGCTGCCTCCGGCTTTTTCTCTTCGGCAGCAGGAGGTTCTGCGGGGGCCGCCACTTTCTTCTTGATCAAAAGGTCGACATTGGAACCGGCCGCGGTCTTGATGAACTGGATCTCGGGGGCCTTCAGGAGAAGACTTGCAACAACCTTTTTCTGCAAAAGAGGCATCAGATGGAGTCGAAAATCAAAGGTGCCAAGTTTAAGGAGCGGCGTCTCACCAAAAGGGGAATCGGGAAGATTCCTCACGGCGAGATTTTCGAGCCGAAGTCCGATAAACGGAAACAGTTTAAGGCCGATCCGGTCAAGGGCCACCTTTCCATTAATATTCTCCTCGACCTTTTGGATGATCGGATCCTTGAACCGGTTGACATCGATCACGAACGGCAAGACGACGATCGCAGCGATGAGCAAAAAGAGCACCGCCCCGATCCCGAGCAGGATTTTTTTGATCATGGAGCCCCCTCTACCCTGTACCTCTATGAGGTACAGTTCACTAAAAATATTAAGAAACTACCTTATAACCGTTCCGATGACGGGACGCAAAGGGAATTGTGAGAGGTTTTCAAGGAGGTCCTCATGACAGAGATCAAGGCGGCCGCATTTTCATTGGGTCTTAAAAGCCAGTTGTTTCCGATTGGGGAGACCGATTCGTCGTCTCCCCCGGCGGAGGCGAGTGCAGGGAAAAGCGATTTTGCCGTCTGGGGGGCGTCCTTGAATGGTGGTGTTGCCTTGCTCGATGGAGCGGTTTTTGATCAGTTTCATGGTGTTGAGCTAACGGTTCCCATCGGCATAACCCGCCGTGAATTGAGTGATGTCAATTTTGGTGCAGGGTATCTTGGAAAATTCAGGATTGCCTCAGGTCTCGCCCTTGTGATGGAGGCTGGATACGCCCATGCGGGGGAAGAGGACCGGCATTTGGCGTTTGCTTCAGTCGCACCCGAAATTTCAAGGGCCTACCTGAATCGGGGGATTCGCGAGGGGCAGACCTATCTGGCGATGTTATTTGGACCGATCTTTGCTTACTCTCCCGGTACGGATGAGTCGATGGTCGGGATCGCCATGAAGGTATCGATTAATGGATTTAAGGCCCATAAAGGAGGAGACGATGGGAGCCGGTGAAATTCAGGGGGTACAGTTAAATATCGGTGCTGGCATCAGTACGATTCGCCTTGATGAGGCGAAAGTAGATACGTTTGGTCACGCTGTCAGAGAGGCAGCGCCTGATGATGGAGACCCAACGAATGACCCATCGGGAAGGGTTGGAATCACAGGAGGTCTGACGCTCGGTTTGGGCGGGGAGACGCTCGATGAGTTCAATAATATTAATGTAATGGCTATCCCGCTCAACCTGCATCTTGAGAAGGTTGGGTCTGGGATCTGGGCTGTTGGGGGGGATGCGGCATTGAGGGGCACATATGATATGGCGGTTTTGGATGTTGGGGTAAAAACATCGCTTTTGGCAGGAGAGGATGACAAGGCTCTTGGTGTGACTCTCTTTAGTCGAATTGGTGGGCCTTGTGATGTTGCCAATGTGGAATTTGGCAAGATGGTCTATGAGGAACATGATGCCATATCAACCGCAGGATTTTACATGATGATTTCGATGAATCTGGCAATGATGATGATGTATGGGGGCAGCTATTTTAGTTTCAGAGAGCATTTCCCTAGTGCAGAGAGAAAAAAAGAAAGGTCTTATTAATTGTTTTGGGCCCCGGCATTAATCCAGTCCTTGATGCTCTGAATCTGTGCGCTCGTAAGGGCGGAGGAACCTTTCGGCATCTGAACTCCTGAGCCACCAGCCGAGCTTTGTGTCCCCTCGAGTTTGTTAATGAGATAGCTATTCGAGGCGTTTCGGGGTTCAACGCGCTGTAAGTTTGTTGCCTCGGTACTGGCCACATCAACTAAATTTTTAAAAGAACTTCCGAGAGAGAGGTCCAATCCTCCCGAGGCACTGCTCGAAGAATGACAACCTGACTTGGCACAGTTCGGTGTAAAAATGTTGGTCTGAATACTCGAGAGGGTCGAGGTGAGCTCTTCCTCATCGGCGTCCTCTTCCGAACCGGTGCAGGCAAGGCCCGAGAGGAGGATGAGCAGGCAAAAAAGGGTCTTTAGTGCTATTCTAAAAAAAGCCATGCAGTTGTCCCACAATCTGATCATCTCCCAACGTCCCATTCCCGATTTGCATTCGGTAGAGCAGATTGACCTCCATGAACGGAATCGGAAAAAATTCGACTCCTCCACCGATCCGGTGGTGAAGGCCGGAGGGAGCGAGATTGTCGTCCTCGACATCGTAAATCCCCCTGCAGTAAAGCCCCTGGATCGGTGCATAGTTGATCTCTCCATAGCCGAGCGTGATTGTTCGATCGGTATCGTTTGTCTTATTCCTTACCTCTGCGCGGTCGACCTCACCCAGCAATGCGACCTTTCCCAGATGCAAGCCGGAATGGGCTCCCCCGGTGAGGAGTCGGGTTGTCTGGGCATCATTGAAATGAACGGAGCCACCGAACCGGAGAATTGACTTGCGCCATTCGGAAAACCAGGTGATCGCCTTGGCCTGGTTGTCATCCCCCGCCCCTCCCCCAACGCCGTTTGTGAGAGCCAATGCAAGCGTCAGAGGGCCTGGCTCGGCACCGATTTCAACTCCGAGGTCCTGGTTTGCAAAGGTAAACCCGAGATCGCTTCGAATGAAGGAGGTGGGATCGGGGACTCGGAGTCCGTACGGTTGATTCAGCCGGCCAAATTTGAACCAACTGTTTCCGGGGAGATGATGCACCATTCCATAAGCCTCGCGACTCGTGGTGTTGGCAAGATCGGTATCGGTATAAATGGTGAGATGTTTGTGGGGATCTGCAGCAAGATAAAGACTCCCCCACAGAATCGTAAATGAGTTATTCGTAGGTGATTCAATCGTGGAGAGATTTTGCAATCGGACATCCCCGCCGATGCCAAAATACTGACCGACTCTCCCTTTGAATTCTGGAGGGAAAAGGGGTGAGCTCTTTTTGAGCGAAAATTCACTATAGAGATTGACCCCATGGCTGCTCCGCATCCCACCCCCCGTCGGATTGACATGACAGTGGCTGCAGGAGGTGTTGGCATAAACGGCAAAGTGAGGGGTGGCATGGGCGGTTTGTGAGACTAAAAGGGGAAGGAGAATAAGGCTGCTTGCCAAAAGGCAGAATTTCCCGCTAATTCTCTTCATCGGGATTTGAGGTATCAACTTCCTCACCATTTGTCACTTCTTCTAATTCCTCCAGTATCTCCGGGGTCGATTTTCCGGGCGCCTGCGACCCCTCCTCAGGGATCTCGTTGATTAGCTCCTCAGGCTCTTCCACCGGTTCGCCATGGATCCGACGGAGGATCATCGCCTTGCGGCGACCTATGTATCGGGCATAGCCCGGGCTGGAATATCTCTTGGGGTTCGGAATGATGGCTGCGAGCCAGGCGGCCTCTTCGGCCGTCAGGATCGAGGCGGGTTTCCGAAAATAGTGTCTTGCCGCCGCCTCGGCGCCGTAAATCCCCTTTCCCCACTCAATGAGGTTCAAGTAAAGCTCCAGGATCCTCCTCTTTGTCAGTGAGTGTTCGAGCCGGAACGCAATCACAACTTCAATGATTTTCCGGATGACGGTTTTATTTTTTGAGAGGTAGAGATTTTTGGCGAGCTGCATTGTAATCGTCGACCCCCCGCGTGCCCAGCGTTTCTTCTTCCAGTTCTTCTTCATCGATTCTCTCATCTCGTGGAGGTCGATGCCGGGGTGATTATAGAAGTCAAGATCCTCCGCCGCGAGCACCGCCTTTTGGAGCCACGGCGATATCTGTGAAAGGGAGACCGATTGCTGGGAAGTCCTCCCCCCCTCTGCCGCCATCAGAGCGGTCCCTCGGGGATTGTGGGAGCGAAGGTATAGGGTGTGGGGGATCATGCCGATGTAAAGAAGGCCTAAGAGGAGGGTGCAAAGGAGAAATGAATAGATCGCAATTTTTATCAAAAAACGTCCCAAGTACATTTGGGGGCAGAGTAAGTTTTGGGAGGAACAGTTAGCAACCATTTTTTCATCCAAACGATCGAGTCAGCTGTCTGTAGGGGCCTGGTGAATTGTTAACGTTGAGACAAGGAGGATTGTATGGGGATGAGTATTGGATTGCTTGGGGTCAGAGAGGCTGATGCGCAAGCTCTAGTGCAGGAGCTAATCCGTTTCTTGAAGGCCCAAAATAGCGACAGGGGGCTCAATGCGGCGATGCGTGCCGATCCGGCGATGCTCGAAGTGATCGGTTCCGTTGGTACCTACTTTACTCCTGGCCCACGAGGTTCAGACGGTGTTGAGTATGCGGCTCTTTTAAGAGGTAAATTGAATGCCACATTAGAGGCCGCCTTGGGTACAGCCAATGGTCGTAATGGAAAGATCGTTGCCCGGTGGAGAGATGGAGCGTTTGCCTGGGCTGAAAAGGCCGTAAAAGATTTGCTTGATGGGAGTAGGTTCAAAGTGGGGGAGTTTTTGTATTCGGCCACAGAAGGCGGCTGGACAGCCAATGTGACGCGGGTGGGTCTAGCCCTCTTGATCGGCGTCCCGATCGGCAAAATACTGCTTGAAAATCGTGATCAAACTGTTCATGAGTCCGTAGGATGATTCAGGCGACACAGATTCGGGTTGGGATGATTCTGCTGCATGAGGGGGATCTTTATCGTGTTTTGGCGATCCAGCATGTCACCCCCGGCAACAAGCGGGGGAAGATGCAGGTCGAGATGCGGCGGCTTAAAGACGGGACGAAGATCGATTATCGGTTTCGCTCTGAGGACTCGGTTGAAAGGGCAACCTTGGAACAGCGAGACATGGAGTACCTCTATCAGGAGGGGGATCATTACTGCTTCATGGATAGTACAACGTACGAACAGGTTCATCTCTCAACCGATCTCTTGGGGAACGCCACCCATTATCTCCAGCCAAACACCAAGGTCGTGGTCGATCTGTATGACGAGAAGCCGGTGGGAGTTGAGATCCCCGGCACAATGAATCTAAAGGTCGTTGAGACCGAGCCGGTCTTCAAGGCCGCAACGGCAGCCTCCTCCTATAAACCGGCCAAGCTTGAAAATGGAATTACCGTCAAGGTCCCCCCGTTTGTGAAAGAGGGGGATCTGGTGAAAGTCGATACCTCCAGCGATGAATATTTGGAAAGAGTTTCTTAAATCCTTAAAATAACCGATGCCTCGTGATTACTACGAAATCTTAGGGGTCTCCCGTTCCTCCTCGCCCGAGGAGATTAAAAAATCGTATCGACGGCTGGCCAAGAAATATCATCCCGATGTGAACAAGGGGGACAAGTCGGCAGAGGAAAAGTTTAAGGAGATCTCACAGGCCTATGACGTCATCGGGGATGCCGATAAGAAGAAAAAGTACGACCAGTTTGGTCATTTTGCGGAGAGCAGCGGTTTTGATCCGGGGCAGGCCTACAGGACATGGAGTTGGACTGGTGGTCCGGGTGGGGGAGGGAGGGCTGGATTTGACGATTTTCAAAGACAATCCGGTTTTGACTTAAATGATCTGTTTGAAAATTTCATGGGGGGGGTCGGAAGGAGCGGTCGTGAAGGGCGTGCCCGACGACGGGGGCCAGAACCGAAGGATCTTCATGCCTCGATCGAAATCGATTTTGAGGAGGCGATTCATGGAACAGAGAGGTCGATCAAGATTGCACGTGAGGGAGGTCGGGAACAGCTCAAGGTAAAAATTCCAGCAGGCATAAGGAATGGCGGAAAGATCCGGTTGGTCGGAAAGGGGGAGCAGGGGGGGGATCTCTATATTCGGATCAATGTTTTGCCGCACCCCGATTTTTGGCGGGAGGATGATGACCTGTATCTGGAGTTGCCGATTTCAATCTCCGAGGCAGGATTGGGCGCGACGATCAAGGTCAGTCCCTTGGACGGGGCGGTGAATCTCAAGATCCCGGCTGGCACCTCTTCCGGTCAGAAATTCCGCATTCCCGGCAAGGGGGCTCCCCATCTGGGAAAGAGCGGAACCGGGGATCTTTATGTTTTGATCAAGGTTGTTGTACCTAAACATCTGGATGAGGAATCTCAAGAACTCTTGAGAAAGTTTGGTGAGAGGAATGCCGAGAAGCTAAGGGACTAGCATGTGATCCTAGGAGATCGGCGTTGAAGATTTTCCTTCCGCAAATGCCTTGATAATCTTAAGCCCCGTTGTCTGGCTCTTTTCCGGATGAAATTGGCAGGCAAAGAGATTGTCCCGCGCCACGGAGGAGCAGAAGTCCTTGATATAGTCGGTTTCCGTAATCACAATCGACTCCTCTTTGGGAATGACATAGTAAGAGTGAACAAAGTAGAAGTAGGAGCCGTCCGGCACATTGCCTAACAGGGGGATTCGTTTCAGTTTTTTGATCCGGTTCCAGCCCATATGAGGGACCTTGTGTTTGGACGTTGGCTGCAAGGCCGCCACTCTTCCCTTAAGAACCCCCAATCCTTTGTGGTGTCCGAATTCCTCGCTCTCTTCAAAAAGGATTTGGAAGCCAAGACAGATGCCGAGAAACGGCTTTTTATCCTCAATCGCCTTTAGAATCGGATCGATCAATTTGAGTTTTTTCAGGTTTTTCATGCCTTCGCCGAACGCGCCAACTCCCGGCAGAACGACCTTGGAGGCCTCCACAATTTTCTTGGGATCGGAGGTGATCAGGGCTCGCGTTCCCGCCTTTTCAAACGCCTTTTGCACAGACCTCAAATTGCCCATCTCAGGATCGATAATCGTGATCACAGAACTCCTTTGGTTGATGGAACGCCCTTAACCCTTGGGTCGATCTGGGTTGCCATGTCAATGGCACGGGCAAACGCCTTGAAGACCGACTCGACAATGTGATGTTTGATTTTTCCATAATGCACAAGGATATGGAGATTAATCTTGGCGGCATGGACAAAACTTTCAAAAAAGTGTTCCACGAGCTCCAGGTCAAAATTCTTGATGCGGCCTGTTTTAATCGGTGTCTGATAGGCAAAAGAGGGACGACCACAAAAATCGATCGCTACGGTCGTTAGCACCTCATCCATCGGGAGTGTAAAAAACCCATAACGACGGATCCCCTCCTTCTTTTGGAGGAGCTGATCAAACGCCTCACCCAGGCAGATCCCAATATCTTCAACCAGGTGATGATCATCGACCTCGGTGTCGCCCAAGGCGCTCAAGGAGAGATCAAAAAGCCCATGCTTGGAGAAAAGCTCCAGCATATGGTTTAAAAAAGGGATCGGCGTCTTGATTCGATAGGCTCCCTTGCCATCCAGCCCGATTTCGAGAACGATGGAGGTCTCTTTGGTCTTACGGACAACTTTTATCTTACGTTTTGCCGACATTTTTCCTTACACAAACAGATTCTGCATGGGCCGTCAATCCTTCTGAGAGTGCCAATTCTCGTGTGATGAGTGACAGACGACGCCAACCGGCCTTTGAGACCTGAACGACAGAAGAGGCGTGAATAAAATCGTAGACGCCGAGTGGCGAGGAAAATCGGGCGGTGGCGCTGGTTGGCAGGACATGATTGGGGCCTGCCGCATAATCGCCAAGGGCAGTGGGGGAGTAGGGGCCAAGGAAAATGGCGCCCGCATGCCTGATTTTTGGGAGGAGCTTTCTCGGTTTTTTCACATGAATCTCCAGGTGTTCTGGGGCGATCCTGTTGGAGAGCTCGCAGGCCTTCTCGAGGCTGGTGACATGGATCGCGTCACCATGCTTCATGAAGGAGGCATGGATAATCTCCTTGCGGTCCATTCGAGAAATCCTCTTTTCAACCTCCTGTCGGACCTTTTTCAAGAGGGATCGGGAAGGAGAGAGAACAAGCGGACGGGCCTCTGGATCATGCTCTGCCTGGGCGATGAGGTCGGCGGCAATCCAGGCAGGATTGGCCGAAGGATCGGCAATGATGACAATCTCTGTCGGTCCAGCGACCATATCAATTCCGACGGTTCCAAAGAGCTGTCGTTTGGCCTCGGCCACATAAACATTTCCGGGACCAACGATCTTGTCGACGCTTGGAATGCCTTTGGTTCCGTAGGCCAGCGCGCCAATTGCCTGTGCCCCACCGATCTTGAAGATTCGGTCGACTCCAGCCAAATCGGCAGCAACCAAAAGCGCCGGGTTTCCTTTCCCTGACGGAAAAGGGGTTGTCATGATGATTGTAGAGACGCCGGCGACCTTGGCCGGGATTGCATTCATGAGCACGCTCGAAGGATAAGAGGCGCGTCCCCCCGGCACATAAATCCCGACACGTTCAATAGGAGACCACCGAAGCCCCGTCCGAACCCCTTTTTCACGGAGTTCCCACGATTTAATCTGTTGCCGCTCATGGAAACGATGAATCCTTGAGGCCGCCATCCGGAGTGCACGGATCAGTTCGGGAGAGACTTTCTTCCAGGCCGCCTTTCTTTCGGAACGGGTCACCTCCATTTTTTTTGCACGGAGAGAGTGATGATCAAATTGCTTCGTATATTTTAAAACGGCACGATCACCATTTTGGCGGACCTCTTTGAGGATTTTTTTAACCGTCTGTTCAACGTCCATAGCTTTGTTCCTAATATTTCAGCTTCACTCTTTTAATTCTTGCGCCGAGCCCTCTCAGCTTTTTCTCAATCTGTTCATAACCCCGATCGATATGATAGACACGATGGATCTCGGTGATTCCTTTCGCGGCGAGTCCCGCCAGGATTAGGGCGGCCGAGGCCCGGAGATCCGAGGCCATCAAGGGGGCGCCGGAGAGTCTCTTGACTCCCTGAATCACCGCCGAATGTCCTTCAATCTTTATATGGGCCCCCATCCGGAGGAGCTCCTGGGCATGGAGAAAACGGTTTTCAAAGATCGTTTCCGTCATGACACTGGTTCCATCGGCAATCGTCATTAAGGCCATAAACTGGGCCTGAAAATCGGTTGCAAAACCGGGGTAGGGGGCTGTGGTGACATCAACACTTCGGAGGGTGTGGGGGCCGATGACCCGGATTCCGTTTGCCTCGAGCCGGACCTCTGTCCCGGCCTCACGCAATTTAAGTGACAACGCCTCAACAAAGATCGGATCAATGCCGGAGACGACGAGATTCCCTGCGGTGATTGCGGAGGCGATCATAAAGGTTCCTGCCTCAATCCGATCGGCAATGATGTGGTGTTGGCAACCGTGCAACTGTTTAACCCCGCTGATGGTGAGGGTGGTCGTCCCGGCGCCGGAGATCCTTCCTCCCATCTTGATCAGGACCTCCGCCAAATCGGCAATCTCCGGTTCCTGGGCGGCGTTTTCAATGATCGTTTCACCCTCGGCCAGCACGGCAGCCATCATGACGTTTTCTGTGCCTGTCACGCTGACCGTGTCAAAATGAATCCGCGCCCCATGGAGTTTTTTAGCTCGGGCGACGACGTACCCCTCCTGGATATCAATCTTGGCCCCCATCTGTTCGAACGCCTTGAGGTGGAGATTGATCGGCCGTGCCCCGATTGCACAGCCGCCGGGGAGGGAGACCTTCGCCTTCTTGAACCGTGCGAGCAATGGCCCCATGACGAGAACGGAGGCGCGCATCGTTCGGACCAGGTCATAGGTGGCGGTGTAGCTCTTCATTCCGTTTGAAGAGATTCGGAAAGAGGCCCCTTTTTTTTCAGGGAGGAGGACCGAGAGACCCAATTTTTCAAGGAGACGGCAGGTTGTGAGGATATCCCGAAGCGCCGGGATATTTTCAAACTGGTTCCAGCCCTCTGCCAAGATGGATGAGAAAAGAACCGGCAGGGCGGAATTTTTCGCCCCGCTGATTTCAACCTTTCCTTTAAGCCGTCGCCCCCCCTGAATAACGATTTTGTCCATGCAACCTCTTAAAGCTGTACCCTCTCAGGGTACGAATTTTATAGATTTTCTACTGTATTTCCGAAACGAGCCTTCTGATCAAGCGATAATTCCTATAGGACATCGTTTCTTAAGTAAAAGGAGCCACACGATGAAGACAACTTACATTTTATTCATCATCATGATGGGGGTCATTATGGCTTGCACATCGACGAATGAGCAGGAAAATCCCTCGGGGTCAGAAAGTTCTTCGCAGCAAGGGGATTCTTCTTCTCCAACCCCTGAGTCTTCATCCGAGACACCCTCCTCTTGTTCTACCGATTGCTCTTCTTCGTCCTCTTCTTCAGAAGAAGTATCTGAAGAGGTACCGTCTGAGAACCCTCCACTTCCTTCATGCGGCGATGGTCTTCAGCAGGGGCAAGAAGACTGCGATGATGGCAACGGTGATGATAATGACAGTTGTCGAAACGATTGTACCCTAAGGAGTCATCGAGGATTATGTGGCAATGGTCTCGTTCAGAATCTGGAGATTTGTGATGATGGAAATGAGGTCGATAACGATTCTTGTAAGAATGATTGTAATCCGTCACCCAATCGTTGTGGAAACGGTCTCCAAGAACGGGGTGAAGAGTGTGACGATGGCGATCGCAACAATTCGGATAATTGTCTGAACAACTGTCAAATGTCGGCCTGTGGTGATGGCGTTGTTTTTGAAGGGGTGGAACCGTGTGATGATGGCAACCAGAATGACCTTGATTCCTGCCGCAATGATTGTCGTTTTCCTATCCTCATCGGTTGTGGAAACGGTATTGTTGAAGAGGGAGAGGAATGTGATGATGGTAATACCAACCAGACCGATTCCTGTTATGATGATTGTACGATTCCTACTTGTGGCGATTTAATTCTCTCCCAAGGTGAGGAATGCGATGATGGCAATTTAGATGATTTTGATACCTGTCTTAACGATTGCCGATGGGCTTACTGTGGAGATGGTACCGTCCACTTTTTTACTCGCAATGAGACCTGTGATGATGGCAATCGAGTCGATGGAGATGATTGCCCCAGCGATTGTCATGAAGGGGAGGGTTCTTCTAGCTATTGTGGGGATGGGGTGGTCGAAGGTCAGGAACAATGTGATGATGCCAATGAAGAGATGGGGGATAGCTGTATCATTTGTCAAATGGCTGAGTGTGGAGATGGGTTTGTCTGGCTGGAGATGGAAGAATGCGATGATGGAAATCAAAATGATCAGGATCTCTGTCGTAATGATTGTACCGTTACTTTGAATCGCTGTGGTAATGCCATCACAGAGGGAGATGAGGAATGTGACGATGGAAATGGTTTGGAGGAAGACAGTTGCCTTAACAATTGTCAGATCGCTGTTTGTGGCGATGGGGTCCGTCGATCTGTCGAACAATGTGATGACGGAAACAGGAATAATGATGATGGCTGCCGGAATGATTGTACAGAAGGATGGAATATTCCGGATGTCTGCGGCAATGGGGTCGTTGAAGCAGGCGAGCAATGTGATGACGGCAATTTTCAAGATGGAGATGAGTGCCCTACGAGCTGCCTTTTAGCGGTTTGCGGAGACGGATTTCTCTACGGAGGTGTTGAAGGGTGCGATGATGGCAATGCCGATGACAGCGATGCTTGTTTAAGCAGTTGTGTCAGTGCCGTTTGTGGAGACGGTTTTGTTCAGTTAGGGGTAGAGGAATGTGATGATGGCAACCAAATCAGTGAGGATGGGTGTGATTTTAACTGCCTTAAACCAAAGTAACCCTTTTTTGAGTGATCACGACTCGATCCCTCCCACTTAAATCTTTTTTAATTTCCATGAGTGATAGGCAAGGGATCTCTTTGATCAATCTTGCTACCTCTTTCCCCTGATCTTCTCCTATCTCAAGGAGTAGAATTCCTTCCTCTTTAAGAGAGGGAGGAGCCTCTTGGATGATCTTCTGAATTTGTGTAAGACCGAATGGACCTCCGTTTAGCGCCTGGCGGGGCTCAAAATTTTTGATCTCAGGTTCGAGTCGATCAATCTCCTCCTCCGCAATATAAGGGGGGTTGGAGAGGATTAAGTCAAATTGCCGATTTTCTGCCTCGAATGTTCTCCACGGAGCGATGTTGGAGAGTATAAAATCGATTTGGGTCTGGGCCTTGTTTTGGATCACATTGCCCTGCGCGATTTCGAGTGCGGCATCGGAAATATCTGTCGCTGTGATCCGTGCATGGGGAATGTTTTTTGCCAGGGCAATCGCAATACAGCCGGATCCGGTGCCGATTTCGAGGATTTGGATTTTCGTAGGGGGGCTGCTTGCTGCGCCCGCCCCTATCTGTTTGATCGCCTCCTCCACCAATAATTCCGTTTCTGGTCGTGGAATCAGCACGTCGGGAGTCACCTTGAACTTGAGGCCATAAAACTCCGTTTCGCCAATGATGTATTGAAGTGGTTCCCGTTTGATGCGTCGCTGAAGGAGCCCTCTAAAAAGGGACAGATCTTTATCACCCACTCTCCAGTCATGCTTGAGGTAGAGATCGATGCGCGCGCATTTCAGGATATGGGCAAGCAGGAGTTCGGCATCGAGCCTTGGGTTGGGGATGCCTCCCTTGGAGAAGTAATCGGTTGTCCATTGAATCAAACGGAGGGATGTCCAGACCTCACTCATTCGTCTTCAACGCCTCGGTTTGATAATGAGTGTGCAATGCATCAACTATTTCCTGAATCTCTCCGTCGAGTACGCGATCGAGCTTGTGAAGGGTGAGTCCGATTCGGTGATCGGTTAGCCGGTTTTGAGGAAAGTTATAGGTTCGGATCTTTTCACTCCGGTCGCCCGATCCGACCATCGCCTGTCGCGAAGAGCGAATCTCCGCATTCTTCTTCTCCTCTTCGATTTCGTACAGTCGGGCCTTGAGAATTTTCATTGCCTTTGCCCTGTTTTTGATCTGGCTGCGTTCATCGCGGCAGACGACGACAAGACCCGTTGGGACGTGGGTGATCCGGACCGCCGAGTCGGTTGTATTGACCCCCTGGCCTCCCGGACCTGAGGCGCGAAAGACATCGACCTTCAGTTCCGAGGGGTTGATCTGAATATCGACGTCATCCACCTCCGGGAGCACAGCGATCGAGACGGCCGAGGTATGAATTCGCCCCTGGGCCTCGGTTTTTGGAACACGTTGAACCCGGTGAATTCCCCCCTCATACTTGAGGTCGCTGTAGACATTTCGGCCGGAGATCAGGGCGATCACTTCCTTGAGTCCTCCAAGGCCGGTCGGATTGGTATCCATCAGCTCGACACGCCAGCCGCGTGATTCGGCATATCGGCTGTACATCCGAAAAAGATCCGAGGCAAAGAGGGCTGCCTCTTCACCGCCTGTCCCGGCCCGGATTTCGATAAAAATATTTTTGGCGTCGCGTGGATCCTTTGGAATCAAAAGAAGTTTAAGTTCCTTTTCCCATTCCCCTTTTTTCTCCTCTAAAACACTTAACTCCTCCTTAGCCATTTTACGGATTTCCTCATCACTCTCTTCCAGGAGCTTTTTGTTCTCCTCAATCTCTTGCTTTGTTTTTTTGTAATTTTGATAGGTCTCAATCAACTCTGTGAGGCCGGAACGTTCGATAGAGAGTTTCTGAAAAAGGGGCTGATTTTGTGCTGTGGAGGGGTCCCCCAGCTTTTTCTCGATTTCCTGGTATTTTTTTTCAATCTCTTCCAGTTTTTCGAACATACCAATCCTCTAGAGAGGCGCTGCTGACTGCGCCTTTCGTTTAGGTGGGTACCGGGAAGGGTACCCGGGTTGGAGGTATTTAGCCTTTTTTCTTGCTGTATCTCTTTTGAAACCGCTCTACACGCCCCGCCGTGTCGAGCAGTTTTTGCTTGCCGGTATAGAAAGGGTGACAGTGTGAACAAACGGCAACCGTCAGCTCCTTGGTTGTGGAGATCGTTTCAATCGTATGTCCGCAGACACAGGAGACTTTGACCTGGTGAACCGTTGGGTGAATATCAGCCTTCATGGGGGGAGGACTTTAGCAAGCTATTCTCCCGATTGCAAGGCGGTTTTGTGACCTATTTAGTCTCGATGATCCCGCTCAAGAACTGTGTCAATTGGACGTCTGAGGGGCGGTTGCTGGGTCGTGCCCCTTGGGCCAATTGTGAGAGGCGGGTTGGGGCCGCTACATGGTGGGGCAACCCTTTTTGATATTTGTCGCGGATAGAAATAGGACGGGTTGTTACAGGATCAGCAGAGAGACCCAGAAATGATGCGATCCTGGAGGCAAGCCCTTTCTTGGGTGGCTGTGCCTTGACAGACTGTCGATTGGGCAACTGTGGCGCCAGTTTGGGCGTGCCCAGGGGATTGGGTCTCGGTGCCTGTTGCTGAATTGGCCTTGCCATACCTAACAGTAAAGGGAGCAATATCTATGCCATAAGACTTAGGTTTAACCCGATGTGCTAATGTATAACTATTTGATATTATTGTATTTTTTATTTAAGCGCTTGGATGGGATCTTCGATTGTAGCCCTTATGGGGAGCTGGCACCTCTTTCCCAGGTACAAAATCCCGTCAGTTGAATTTAGTCACAACCTCTTATCCCGCTTACCCGATGGCGGTCTCAGATGGTTGATGCACTATCGTTTCCATTCTCACTCGAAAAATTTGGACGTTTTCCGCTCGCTTCAATTCCACTTTCAGAATGGGATCAATCGGCAGAGGATCACCTAACAAAAGAGGGGAATAAGAATCTATGGAAGTTTATCAAAATTGGGGCGTTCGTTGGTATTGGTGCTTTTGGAATTAGGGGTCTTCTGAAGTGGAGTGGGGAGTTTGCAGAGGCGTCCAAGGTTTGGGGACAGCGGTGGAATTTAAGCCCGATGATGATCGGCATGACGTTGGGTGTCTTTGGGACCTCCCTCCCCGAGTTGATGGTTTCGATCATGTCGGCCGCCGTCGCGGAGGTGACGGATTCCGATACAGAATCTCTCGGCCAGTCGACCTGCCTCGGGGCCTCTGTTATTAGCCTGGGACTTGGACTTGGGGTGGGGGCGTTCTATTATTTTCGAAAGACAGGGGTTGCCATTCCGTTCAGCCGTCTTTTTCTTCCGTTTATAGGCACGCTCTGGGGTGGAATTTTATTGACCACCTATGCTGCTTCGGATGGCCGGATTGACCGTTCGGAAGGATTGCTTCAGGTTGGCGCCTTTGCCGCTTTAGCAGCACTTTCCCTTGTGATGAACAGGCGGTTTCATCTCCTGCCGGAGAACTCCTTCCCTCTGTCAACCATTGCGAATCCAGGCAAGGTGATGATCAGGTCACTCTTGAAGATTCAGGCGGCCTCGGCCGCTGCCTCGGTTGCCGCTATTGGAATTTCTGACACACTCGGCATTGAGGAGTCGGTTATGGGCTCGGTTGTAACGGCGACGGCGACCGGTCTTCCGGATATGGCATTTGTTTTGTCGCTCCTTCACCGTAATCCAGGTTTCGCAATCGGCAATCTGATAGGCCTGTTGCAGTTTAATCTGGTTTTTATCCCCGGTCTCGTTTCGATGGTACGCCCCTCAAAGGTCAGGCAGTCTATCTTTGAGGATCAAGGGCGATTTTTGCTTGGGCTCCTGGCTGTTTTTACCTGTTGTTCGTTGCTCGGACGGGTTAATCGGGTTGCGGGAACATCCTTTTTGGCGATCTACTCCCTTTTTGCCTTGAGCCAGATTTTGGCCGGGTGGCAGCAGGCGAGAAATTCATTGCATTCGGCGCCCGAAGCTCTTCCTGCCAAGAAGAATGACCCCTAAGAAGATAAGTGAGCTGGAGAGACCAAGCGACCACTGCCTGATCCAAAAGGTGATGGCAAGGTTGAAGAGCATGATGGAGAGATAAAAAAGAGGTCCGAGAGCGGAGATGCGAAGAGGGGAGGCGGTTAAAGGCAACTTTTTCTCTACCGCTGCAAAAAGGCTGAAAATAATTAATCCCACGAAAAACCATCCCGCAAAATTGGAAAAGGGGACGCCAAAATAAATTCCGGGATGCTCGTAGTAAAAAATTTTTCCCAAAAACCATTGGTCTCCCCGAACAGCCAGTGGGTCGGTGACGATGTCGAGAAGGGTCATAAGTGTGGCAGATAGTACCAGAGATTGCCAATGCTTGGGCGGGTCCTGTCCCGTCGGAACCCTCCGACAGTACTCAACGCTCCTAGCCGTTCGCGTCTCCGTGCTGTCGGAGGAACCCGACGTGCCACCCGCCCTCATTATGTGATGAGCCATCTCAAAGCTTGCATACGCCATGAACACATATGAAATGGAATCCCAGACCGGTACACCGGAGAGCACGAGCTCCCCTTTCATATTCTCATAGACGCGCGATTCAGGGAGCAGATCAGGACAAACGATAGAAGAAAGAGGGCGACATACGGTCGTTGATGTAAGGTAATAAGCAGTGATTGCATGCTTCAAGGGCCTATGATAGTCAGTGGGCTCGTGAAATCGTTCACGTCACTCCTCTTGTTATTGGCCACTCTTTTTTCTCCCGCTTTGACAGCGGAAAGCAACAAGATTTCTATCATCACCTTAGATGACAAGATCATCAATCCGATTGCGGCAGAGTATATTCAGGAATCGATTGATCGTGCGGAAAAAGAGGGGTACCAGGCGCTCGTTATACAGTTGGACACACCGGGCGGTCTCCTCTCATCGACACGTCAGATTGTAAAAAGGATTCTGAATGCCGAGGTTCCCGTTATTGTTTATGTCGCCCCATCCGGTTCGCGGGCTGGTTCGGCTGGTGTGTTTATTACACTTGCCTCGCACATTGCGGTGATGGCCCCCTCGACCAACATTGGGGCCGCCCACCCGGTGGAGTTTGGTGAGAGCCCTCAAAAGAAGGATGAATCGTTCAAGGAGCTTTTAAAGGATCTTCGAAAAGAGAAGGAGAAGAGTAAGGATCAAGAGAAACAGGAACCTTCTCCCATTGTGGGCCGGCCTTCCGGAGGCCAAGGAGAGGGTCAGGGTGAGGGGATTAAGAGTCCGATGGAGGAGAAAATATTGAACGACACAGTTGCCTGGGTCAGCACTATTGCGGAGACGCGAGGCAGAAATGTGGAATGGGCTATTCGTGCCGTGAAGCAGAGTATCTCAGATGGTGAGGAGGCGGCTTTGAAAGAGGGGGTTATTGATTTTATTGCCAAGGATCTGGATGAACTCCTCTCCAGAGTGGACGGTCAAGAGGTTAAACTAGCCGGCGGAAAAACAATTTTTCTGCGCACAGTTGGGAGTGAAAAGATTGTCACGGAGATGAATGCCCGACAGCGGTTTCTGGATGTCCTCATCAATCCGAATATTGCCTATATTCTCATGATGCTCGGTTTCTATGGCCTTCTCTTTGAGATTACCCATCCCGGTTCCTGGTTTCCCGGAGTTGCCGGTCTTATCTGTATTATTCTGGCGTTCTATGCCTTTCATACCTTGCCGACGAACTACGCAGGTCTTGCGCTTATCATTCTTGCGATGATCCTGTTTTTTGCCGAAATCTTTGTGACAAGTTATGGCCTGCTTGGTGTTGCGGGAGTTGTCTGTCTCCTTTTGGGCTCCCTCTTTCTGGTCAATTCAACGGCCGAGTTCATGAAGTTGTCCCTTTCACTCGTCATTCCCGTTGTTCTCTCGACGGGGGCGATCTTCTTTTTTCTGTTAAGCCTTGCCGTTCGTTCCCAACGCCGAAGAAGCTCATCAGGCGTAGAGGGAATGATCGGACTTGTGGGCGAGATGCAAGAGGAGGGGAAGGTTTTGGTGAATGGGGAGCTATGGGATACGATCACAAAAGATCTCTTGACGAAGGGAAGCAAGGTAAAGATTGTAAAAACGGACGGCATGAAACTGCACGTCTCAAAATCCTAAAGGAGGATCTATGACACCCCTGTCGATCGCAGTCCTGTTTGTCGTGCTGTATCTCTTCAGCTCGGTGAAGATTCTTCGTGAGTACGAACGAGGGGTCATCTTTCGGTTGGGACGGATGTTGCCAGCCCCCAAGGGACCCGGAATTGTCTTTGTCTTTGCGCCGATTGATCGGATTGTAAGGGTTTCCCTTCGTGTGATCACCCTCGATATCCCTCCCCAAGATACCATTACGCGCGACAACGTCTCGATCAAGGTGAATGCCGTTGTTTATTTTCGTGTGATTGAACCGAACAAGGCGATTGTGGCGGTTGAAGATTTTCTCTATGCCACCTCTCAGATGTCCCAAACCACGCTTCGTAGTGTGATCGGTCAGGGGGATCTTGATACCTTGTTGGGAGAGAGGGAGAAGGTCAATCTTCGGATACAGGAGATCTTGGATCGTCAGACCGATCCCTGGGGTGTCAAGGTGACGACGGTGGAAGTGAAACATATCGATCTTCCCCAGGAGATGCAGCGGGCGATGGCCAAACAGGCCGAGGCGGAAAGGGAACGTCGTGCTAAAGTGATTCGCGCCGAGGGTGAGTATCAGTCGGCTGAAAAACTGGTGGGGGCTGCCAAGATGATGGGGGATCACCCGATGAGTTTGCAGATGAGGTATTTACAAACCCTTGTTGAGGTCGCCTCCGAGAAGAACTCGACGACAATCTTTCCGATCCCGATTGATCTGTTTGAACCATTTTTGAAAAAGAGGTCCTAAGAGCCTGTCGGAATAATGCTCCGGCTGCAAATTTCACTGGTCGCCGTCTGCCTTCGTCAGATTTCGCAAAAAGTCCTCGACGTAGCGCACCGGCTACGCCTGCGGGCTTTTTGCTTATCTTCCTTGTCATTTGCCTCCAAGTCGACTGAAGTCCGAGAGATCCCATGTGTAGAGGGTAGGGATTTTTTTCTTAAGTGCTGCTTGATAGATGAGGGCGTCGTAAATCGCCCCACTTCTTAAATTGAGGTCTCTGACTCTCTGCAGGGCGTTTTGATAATCCTTATGAGTTAAATCGATCACTTCGAAAAAAGGAAAGATGTTGTTGCCGAGCATCTGTAGAACATCAGCAGGAGAGAGGTGAGGTGAGCCAGGATAAGAGGTCAAGGTAGAGTAATATTCTGCGATGGTATGTGTCGCAATAGCAGCGTTTAATTTCTTACGGTAAACCTGTTGAAGAAGTCGATCTGAGGCCTGTTCATGAATATGATGATGAACCGTTGCTGCGACGAGAACAGATGTGTCAATAACCGCCAACACGTTTATTTCTCTCCTCCCGTATCCTTTCTATGGTCTCTCGGATTGTTTCCTTTGGAAGCTCTTTAAACTCTACCTTAAGCCATCCGTTCTCTTTGATGATTTTTGGCCTGTCAGGAACAGGTTTCAATATAATCCGATCCGGTTCCTCGATTACCTCAAACTCAGTCCCGGCATTGAGTCCAAGACGGTCCCGGATCCCCTTGGGGAGAACGACCCGTCCTGCCTTGTCGATCGGTATTTGAAGTCGTTCAGAGGCCATAATAAAGCAACCTTACCTTATTTTATGGCATATGTAAATGGTATTTAATTATGCCATTATAATATGGCATAACGTATCGCCCTCAAAGAACCCCGTTGCGGAGCACCTTAATAAATTCTGTAACCAGAGTAGGGTCCCACTGCCCCCAGTTTTTCTCCTTGTCGAGGACCGCCAATGCCTCTTCGGATCTCATCGCCTTGCGATAGGGGCGATTCGTCGTCATCGCATCGTAGCTGTCGGCAATCGCTGAGATCCTGGCAAAGAGAGGGATCTTCTCTCCGCCCATCCTGTCAGGATGCCCCTCCCCATCGAACCGTTCATGGTGGTTTTTGATAACAGGGAGTGAGGCGGTGATCGATTTCAACTTGCAGCAGATCTCATATCCTTTAAGCGGATGAGTTCTCACATGCTCCATCTCTTCGGAGGTTAGAGGACCGGGCTTGTGAAGGATCTCCTCGCGGATTCCAATCTTGCCGATGTCATGCATGAGGCCGCCGCGCCAGATCTGGTTTTGCTCCCGTTCGGAGAGGCCGAGCGAGATCGCCATTTGCCGTGAATAGCGGGCGACCCTCTCCGAATGGCCCCGCGTGTACAGGTCTTTTGCCTCAATTGCCTGCGCAAGGGAGACAAGGATGTTTTCGCTCCTTTCCAGATCGTCATAGAGCGACTTCATCCGGAGGAGAGAGCGGATCCGTGTCGCGAGTTCAAGACGGTTAAACGGCTTGATGAGAAAGTCATCGGCCCCCAGCTCGATCGCCTTGAGCTTGTCGTCCATCTCCTGCAGAGCGGTTACAATAATGATCGGGATGAAGCGGAGCTCCTTGTCTGATTTGAGGGTCTGACAGACCTCGTAACCCGTCATAACCGGCATCATGAGATCGAGCAGGATAATATCCGGTTTGAAGGAAGAGACCTTGTCGAGCGTCTGCTGGCCGTCGTAGGCGCAGTCGAGTTCATAGCCCGAGCTCTTGAGCTGCATCCGGATCAGCTCGACGTTGGCGACGTTGTCATCCGCGATGAGGACACGAGGCGGCCGGCCGAAATGGGATGAAAGATCTTCCATGGACGAACAAAGTCTAGCCTAGAGGCCCATCATAAGTCCAGAGCTCTCAAGAAAAGCTGCTTGACACCCTCCGTCCGATGCATTGAGAAAGAGATATGTTGAGGGTTCTCCGTTGGCTTTTTACCTGGGGGTTGGTCGCAGGACTTCTCTGGATTATCCTCCAGCTTGAGTACAAGGGGACGCCCGTTAAGGAGCATTTAGGGCAATTTTTAAAGGCCCCCCTAATCCAGGAGGTTTTCCGGCAAGGAAAAGGGGTCGTTAGTGGATGGTTCAAGAAAGAAGAGAACGGTCCTCATGGAGAGACAATGGATCGGTTGCGGGACGAGGATCGTGAGGCACTCGAGGAGGTCCTCAAAAAGGAAGGGAAGGAGTGAAATCTCTGGTCCGGTGGATTGTTGGGATTTTCATTCTCTCGATTGGTGTTCTAGGGGTCAGTTATCTCCAAAAGAGATTTGATGCGAGTGATATCCGGAAGGCGTATGAGGCCTTGGAGAAAAAGGGTGAGAAGGTAGAGGGTTGTTCTGCACAGGTTGTTTCTCGATCTCGCGGTCATGTTTTGGTTCGGTGTCGTGAGGGGGATTGGCTCATTGACACCGTTCAGGGTGTTATAGGAGAGGAGAATCATGGCAACTAAAGAAAAGAAAGAAGTGGTAGAGGCAGGAGAAAAATGTCGCATCGATCGTTGCAAGCGTCCGTATCGTGCGAAGGGGTATTGCAACGTTCATTACAAGGCTTGGCGACATGGAGAGCTGCCGCATTCGCGAAAGGGGAAGGGCATCAAGCCGACTGAGGTACCCGCAGCAGAAGGTGCGGCAAAACCGGAAACAGCTGGCCAGGCCCCTTCGGCCTAGTCTGATGTGAGATGAGAGCGCCGCTTATTGATTACTTCAAAACGGCCCTCGAAAAACTCGGTCCTCAGCACTGGTGGCCGGGGGAGACCCCGTTTGAGGTCTGCGTCGGGGCGATCCTCACCCAGAATACCAATTGGGGAAATGTTGAGAAGGCGATCAACAATCTCAAATCGGCCAGTGTTCTTGAACCCAGAAAGCTTTATGGTCTTCCTCCTTTGAGATTGGCGGAGCTGATCCGTCCTGCCGGCTATTTTAACATCAAGACAAAGCGCCTCCGCTCCTTCCTGAAATTCCTGCTCGAAGAGTATGAGGGGGATTTGGATCGGATGTTTCAGGAAAATACCGAAACCTTGCGGGAGAAGCTGCTCTCGGTAAAAGGAATCGGTCCGGAGACCTGTGATTCGATCCTCCTTTATGCCGGCCAGAAACCGGTTTTTGTCGTTGATGCCTACACCAAGAGGATCTTTGTTCGGCATCAACTTCTCTCCGAGGAGGATGATTATTTTTCGATTCAAGAATATTTTGCGGATCACCTTTCCGGTTACGGAGGGGCGCCCCTTGGTGCTCCATTAAATGGGGTCCAGCAAGCAGGACCCCTACAATTATTCAACGAATTTCACGCCCTCATCGTCAACATCGGCAAAAACTGGTGCAAATCACGGGAACCGGATTGTGAAAACTGTCCGTGGAAGACTTTTTTACCGTTGTAGCTTAAGGGGTGATGGATTTGTTACGGTCTTACGATTGACAACACCGAATTCTGTTTACGGATATACTTCTTGGCGACGGCCAGAACCGCCTCGGCGGTGACTTTTTCGATCTCTTGAGGGTAGCGATGCATCTCTTTCCACCCGATTCCGAGAATTTCATTGCTTGCAATGAGTGAGGCGACGGTGGAGTTCTTCTGCAGCTCCATCTCGTAATTGCCAATCAGATACCTTTTGGCCCTTTCCATCTCTTCCGGCGTCGGGGGATGCGTTGTGATTTTTTCGAGCTCCTTTTCCATTCCCTGAAGAGAAAGATCGAGTTTTTGAGGGTCACATCCGATATAAAACATCAGATACCCCTCTTCGACCCCCTCCTGGGCCTGGAAAGAGACCGTGTAGGCGAGTCCCTGTTTATCACGAAGCTCCAGAAAGAGTCGCCCCCCCTGGCCCGACAGGATGGCGCTTAGCATGTCGAGGGAGTACCTTTCCCGATTCTTTACTGTTGTTCCTAAAAATCCGTAGACCACATGGGCCTGAAATTTCTCTTTTCTTTTGATGATGTTTTCCAGCGGGGAGGGAGGACACCTCGTCTTGAGGATTTGAAGAGGGTGGTAGGGGTCAAATCTCTTCTTAAACTTCTGGTCCAGTCGTTCGTTCAACTCTTCGGCGTCGACATCCCCTGAAATGGCCAACACAATATTTTTGGGGTGGATCGTCTTCTGATAAAAACGGATCAACTCCTCCCGTCGAATCCCCTGAACCGATTTTTTTGTACCCAGGAGGGGGAGGCCGTAGGGATGTTTAGGATAGAGATGAGAGAGAAAATGTCGAATTGCAACAGAGGGGAGTGAATCCTCACGGTTTCGGATGGCGGTATAAATGACCTCTTTCTCCTTCTGGATCTCTTCAGGGGGAAAGGAGGGGTGAAGCAGGAGGTCGCAGAAGAGATTGATTCCTTCCGTCAATTTTTCCGTCAGAAAAAGAGAGCCGATTCCAAAGAGGTTGCTGCTGGAGAAGCCATCAAAATGGCCGGAGATATTTTCAGACTCTTCCGCAATCTCCTGGGCGATTCGACTCTCCGTCCCCTTGGTCAGCAAAAGAGAGGCGAGATGGGAGATGCCGTTATTTCCACTTTTTTCCGCACGGAGTCCCCCGAGTGAGACGCTTCGGATCGATACGAGCGGCAGGGAATGGTTTTCACGTACAAAAAGACGAACACCCGATGAAAGCCGGAATGAGCGAACCTCGGAGGAGGGTCTTGATTTTTTCTTGGGTGAATACCGGCCGAGGGATGAAAGAGTCTTCTCCAGTTTGCCCCACGGCTCCCCCTTGGGGTGACAGAGGGAGAGATTCATCCTTTCGGGTTGAAGGTATTGTTCTGCCACTTTCAGGAGATCATCATTCTTAAGAGAGGCGATTTTCTGGTAATAGGGCTCCTCATAGTCAAGATCTCCGGCGATTCCGGAGAAGAAACCAAGTTTTCTGGCAAGGCGGTCGACGGTCTGTTTCTCATAGATCCGGCTACTTTTAAGGTTTTCTTTTGCCCGCACGAGCTCGACCGGCCGGATCCCCTCCTGCCGAATCCGGTCAACCTCCTCCCAAACGACTTGCAGGACCTTCTCCGGTTGCTTGTTACGAAGAAGACAGCCAATGGTCAGAAGACCGGGATAACGAGGGGTGTAGGGATAGGCGTTGATAGCAGAGACGAGTCCCTCTTTCTCTTTGAGCCGCTGTTCCAGGCGGGAACTAGCTCCGCCTCCCAGAACCTGCCCAAGCAGATCAAGGGCCGGCACATCCTCATGGGTGAATTGCGGAATCGGCATGGCAAGATCCATGTAATGACCTTCAATATTCATCCCGTAAAGCGACAACCTGGGGGAGGTTTGTGGGGGGTCGAGGGGAATCTGTTGGGCTGGGGGATTTTGAAAACGGATTTTGCCCAAGAGAGATTCCAGTTTTTTCAAGACTTCTGCTCCACGAAAATCCCCGACACCGATGAAGATCAGATTGGGGCCGACATACCATTGATGGTAAAAATCTTTGAGATAATTGCGGGAGATCCCCCGGACCGTCTCCCGGTTTCCCGCAATCGGGCGGCGGTACGGATGAACGGCGTAGGCGGTTTGAAACAGTTTCTCTCCGACCATCTGAGAGGGGTTATCCTCCGCGCGGGAAATCTCCTCAACCACCACCTCTTTTTCGCGGGTCAGCTCGGCCTCATCAAAGGTCGGATCGGAGGTGGCATCGGCCAAGACATCAAGTCCGACAGACATCGTTCGGGAAGGCATATTGATATAGAAGACCGTTTCATCAAAGCTGGTATAGGCATTCATGTCGCCACCGGCCGCCTCCACCTCACGTGCGATCTGGCCAACGGGACGTTTGGAGGTTCCCTTGAAGATCATATGTTCGATCAAATGACAGATGCCGGCCGTTTCATCGGTTTCATTGACGCTCCCAACGTTGGCCCAGACATTCCAGGAGACGATCGGGGCATCATGTCGCTCCAGTAAAACAATGCGAAGTCCATTCGGGAGAGTCGCTGTGAGCGGTTTTTCCATGAGAGGTGCTAAGGTCTCAGAAAAATGCACCAACATCAATCTTATTTTACCATGTTGCGCTATTCTTCCTGCTTTTGTATAGAGAGCCGATGCTTGAAATCCTCCTCCTTCGTCATGGACAGACCGACTGGAACAAAGGGGGGCGTGTTATGGGGCGTCGTCCGATCCCTATCAACAAGGTGGGGCGTAGAGAATCGGAACTGGTTGCCCAACTCCTCAAGAATGTGAAGGTCGACTATCTTTATGCGAGCCCGGTTCTTCGGGCGGTTCAGACGGCACGGATTGTCATGCGCAGTCGAAGAATCAAATTGGAGACGGCTCCCGAACTGGCCGAGGTGGAATACGGTTCCTGGGTCGGCAGGACATTTGAGGATGTCAGTCGTGAGAAGCAGTACCGAATTTACCATACGACCCCTCGTTTGGCCCATCCGCCGGGGGGTGAAAGGCTGACCGATGTTCAGAAGAGGAGCCTTGCCTTTATCGAGGCGTTGAAGAAGAGGCATCGGAGGGGGTCGGTTCTTTTGGTGACCCATGCTGATGTGATTCGGTCGATTCTGATTCACTACCTGAATATGGACTTAAATGACATGCTCCGGATGCAGATTGATAACGGGTCCCTTTCCATTCTCCGGGTCGAGAAGAGGTCGACCGATGTTGTTGCCGTGAACTACATTCCGGCCATCGAGAAACTTTTTGAAGGCCGGCCGACGGATCGCATTGCCTCTTTACCGGGACATGACGGGTCTGATCCTGTATGAGCCGACGATCCTCCCGGGACAGTGTGGAGGAGCTGGAAGAAAAAATCCGACACCACAACCGGCTCTATTTTGAAAAAAATGCGCCGGTCATTTCCGACCCGGACTTTGACAGCCTCGTTCGTAAACTTAAAAAAATAAGGCCGGGCTCGCCGGTTTTATCCGAAATTCCCGCCGATTTCTCTGTTCAAGAAAAAGAGTTCAAGAAGGTGACTCACTTAAGTCCGATGCTCTCTCTCGATAAAGGATATTCTGAGCAAGAGGTTCTGGAGTGGGCCGGAAAGTTTGACGGAGATCTGATCGCCTCCCCCAAGATTGACGGTTGTGCAACGGAACTCCGCTACAATGAAAAGGGGGAGTTGTTTTTGGCGGCAACGCGTGGTGACGGGATGGTCGGGGAGGAGATCACGCCAAATGCCCGAATGATTTTGGATATCCCGCAAAAAATCTCGCCATTTCGTGGGGGGCTGGAGATACGCGGTGAAATCTATATGCGGCTTTCTGTCTTTGAGAAATATAAAAAGGAGTTTGCCAATCCACGCAACCTCGCAGCTGGTGCGATCAAGCAGAAGAACCCACGAAAGACCTCTCAATACAGCCTCTCATTTTTTGGTTATGATGTCTTGGGGACCCCTTTTGAAACCGAGGCCGAAAAGATCCGCCTTTTAAAATTGTTTCGCTTTCCGACCGTTGAGATGCGGGGAGTGGTGAAGACAAAAATTCAAGAGATGTTTGACTATTTTCTCTCCAAACGGGCCACTCTTGATTATGAGACCGATGGCGTTGTCTTTAAAGTCAATCGCATTGATGAGCAGAAGCGGCTTGGATTTACCGCCCATCACCCGCGTTTTGCAATTGCCTACAAGTTTCAGGGGGATTCAGGGATAACTACCTTAGAAGAGGTGGAGTGGTCTGTTGCGCGGTCGGGGACGATCACGCCGGTGGGTGTCGTTCGGCCAGTGGAACTTTCCGGTGCGATGGTGAGCCGTGTCTCTCTCCACAACTATGGTCTTATGAAGGCGTTAGGTCTTAGACGTGGTTCGAAGGTTTTGATGACACGGCGGGGCGGGGTCATTCCAAAGCTGGAATCGGTTGTTGAGGCGGGACGGGGGGGGCCTTTTATGCCTCCGAAGAGATGCCCCTCGTGCTCTCTGGCGACAGAAGTTCGAGATGATTTTCTCTACTGCACTAATCCAAAAGGATGTCGAAAGACAAAAATGGAGGAGTTGGAACATTTCATCAAGGTGATCGAGTGCGACGGCTTTGGCGAAAAACTGATCGTCCAGCTTTATGACAACGGTTTTGTGAAGGATCCCTCTGATTTCTTCCACCTTAAAAAAGAGGATCTTCTGGAGCTGGAGCGGATGGGTGATGTTCTTGCCACGAAACTGATTGGAAATATTCAGGCAAGACGTGAGCTCCCCCTCGATCTGTTTCTCAGATCCTTGGGAATCCGGGAGCTGGCGAAACACACCTCAAAAATTCTCGTCAGGGAGTTCAAGACGCTCGATTGTATTCTGGCAGTGACTGAGGAAGAGCTCTCGGCGATCCATACCATTGGTCCTGTCATTGCACGGGAGGTCGTGGAGGGGTTGAAGTTAAGGAAGGGGTTACTTGAGAGATTGTTGAAGTATGTAAATGTAAGGGCGCCGCTTGCTGCACCCAAGGAAGGAGTCCAGTCAGCAGGATCCCTACAAAATAAAAAATTCCTCTTTACGGGCTCTCTTCTCTCCATGGAGCGCCCCAAGGCGGAAAAATTAGTTGAACGTTTGGGTGGAGAGATCGCGAGTGGTGTGACGAAAGACCTCGATTATCTCGTGGTCGGTGATGGGGGCGGTGCCGGGTCTAAACTGGAGAAATAAAAATTATTTCTGAGGGGGAGTGGAGAAAAATCGTCGATTCCAGTCCCGCTTAATGACTTAAGGAGTGTTTTTCTAGCTTTTCCTTCGCTATCTCCCAGAGGATATGTCCTTTTTCCTGTCCCTTGTCTGGGACAAAAAAGAACCCACTCTCTCTTACTTTGTTGACCCCCCAGGCAGCGGCCATACCGGCTAACAGAGAGATGCCAGAAAATCTCTGAAGAGGCTTCACGAGAAAGAAAACGGCTGTTGTGCCAATTGCGGCGATATTGGCGTACATCAGCATACCAAAATCGAGCATGAGCACCTCCCCGGCATACGAAGGGGAGTCGTGGGAGAGATGATAGGCTGCCTTCATCAACGGATAGACCATCCCGATGGCAGAACCGATCACGATGGCGGCGACCATTCGCTGGCCATTCAGTCTGTCTAGCTTTCCGATTGTTGCCTTAAGAGATTCCAGAAGCGGCGGACGATGTTTTCCTCCCTGTACGAGTGCTTTATGAAGTTCTTCCGCTGTATCAAGTTTGGCAATCCATCGGAAGACGTTGCTCGAGTCAAGAGGGGAATGGAGGCGGGGGACAATATTCCCCAACGCCCTAAAAGGACCGCGGAATCGGGCATCGTAGGAGTAGGGGAAAACAAAATCAAACAGATGGGTCATTCCATAGTAAGGTCCCAAGTGATTATTGACAACCCGTTGTTGGAGTCGATCAAACAGGAGGTTCGTCAGAAATCCCCCTATGAGAGGTGAGGCGACGACATGCGGAGTAAAATTTCGTTCATTATTAATGTTCTGCATTTCGACCCGCTTGTTCGGTCTATCAGAAGGAACAGTTGCGGCAAAAATATCTATCGATCGGTTAACGCAAACATTTTTTGTAGAGGTTTCAAGGCGGCGAGGCGGACTTCTTCAGAGATCGTGATCTCCGGTTTTAAATCGCGGAGACAGAGGTAGACTTTTTCAAGCGTGTTTTTCTTCATGTGGGGACATTCATTGCAGGCGCAGTTGCCATCGTTTCAAGCGTGTTTTTCTTCATGTGGGGACATTCATTGCAGGCGCAGTTGCCATCGGGCGGCGCCGGGATCAGTTTTTTGCCGGGGGCCATCTTTTCCATTTGGTGAAGGATGCCGGCTTCGGTGACAACAATAAACTCTTCGGAGCTGCTTTCCTGTACGTACTGGAGCAATTTTGAGGTGGAACCGATAAAGTTGGCGTGCTGGAGGATCCTTTCTTCACATTCCGGATGGGCAATGACCTTGGACTGAGGGTATCGCTCTTTGAGTTGAACAAGCTTTTTCTCACTGAAAATTTCATGGACGATGCAGGTCCCGTTCCAAAGAACCATCGGACGGTTCAGTTTTTTGATCAAATAGGTGCCCAGATTTTTGTCTGGCGCAAAAATGATCGGTTTATTTTTAGGAATCTGGGCAACGATTTTTTCTGCATTGGACGAGGTGCAGATGATATCGCTCAACGCCTTAATTGCGGCGGTGCAATTGATGTAAGAGATGACGATATGATCCGGATATTTTGATTTAAAGGCGCTGAACTGGTCGGGAGGACAACTGTCGGCCAGCGAACAGCCAGCCTCCAGGTCTGGGACAACCACCTTTTTTGTGGGGTTCAGGATCTTGGCGGTCTCTGCCATGAAGTGGACGCCGGCAAAGACGATAATATCGGCATTGGTTGCCTGGGCCCGTCGGGCAAGTCCCAGGCTGTCTTCTACGGTGTCGGCCAGGTCCTGAATCTCCGATTCCTGATAAAAGTGGGCCAGCAGAACGGCGTTTCGTTGCGTCTTGAGACGGCTAATCTCCTCATAAAGGTCCATGTCAAAAAAGTATCCCTTTTTGGGCGGCCCTGTAAAGGGGGTGGTTAGTGTTTTGCCCCTGAAAGGCTGGAGAAGGTCGAGAGGAGTCTCTTTTGAACCGTTCGGCACCTTTCATTTTCCTGATAGGCCTCTTGCAAACCCTTCAGGACGGTTGGTGGAAGTTCCGGACTTTTTTGAAGGAAGCCGGAAATTTCCTGCGAGCTTTTTTCCGTACAGACGGCCGGGACAAGCGACCGGACAAAGGATCTCATAAAAAGTGAATCGCGTTTTTCTATCAAAGTGGGAAGTTTTTCAAAAAAGAGAGAGGCAGATTCCCCTCGAAGTTTCTTCTGTTGTGCCGGGAAGAGGTGTTCCATGACGATCCTTTGTCTGGCCAAGGTCATCGAATCATCCGGGGAAAGGATTTTTTCCAGCCACTCTCTTTTGGAGGTGGTGGGTCGTGCCGCCCGCGAAGCGAGCGCCATTTTCTGGCCTTGTTCCGAAGGGTCTCGCTTCAGCTCTTCTTCAAGGAGTAACTCCTGTTCCGCGTGACCTGCGGCGTTTAACTCCAGGACAATGGCCCATCGTCGATCCTGATCAGGCGTGAAACCGGACAGCTTGATTTTTTCAGCGAGAATCTTTTTAAGATTTTCCTTCGCTTTTGAACTCAAGGCAAGACGGACATAGCTATCAAACCAGAACTTTTGATGATCAGAGCCAGCTGTTGCTGAAAGGAGGTGAAGCCAGGCGATCTCCTCCAGTTTCTTGAGGATTGCCTCGGTTGTTTTGAATCCCTCTTCTCCCGCCTGAGGAAGGTAGAGGAGCAAATTAGCCTCGAGGGGACGGTTCTGACTTCCGTATATTTTTGAGCCCAGGTCTGAGAGAATGCGTACCTCCGTTTCCTGAGGCAGGTATTCCAAAAGAAGAGAGGTAAATTCAAATAGGGGCATCTCTCCCTCCCTGACGAGGTTCCAGAAGAGCTGCCAGATCATCATTCGGGAGAGTGGATCGGTGAGGTCAGAAAGGTGCTTTTTGATCGTGGTGAGCGATTGAGGGTCGAGTTGCATCTTGACATAGGCATGATCACCGAAATTGGGAAAAACGAAGGCGGGGCAGGATTCCCCCTGAAGTTCGGAAAGCGGGGTTTTTGGAGAGTTGGCAAGGGTTGTTACCACTTTCTGCAGATTGAGGACCCCCTGATTCAGCCCAAACAAGGCGATCTGGAGACGGTGGACCGGTTTGGGAGCGCGATTAAAGGGATATCCCTGGTTTAAGGAGAACTCCCGGATTTTCCCCCCTTCGCATCGATAGGAGGCCTGGAGAAGACTGATCCCTTCTGTTGTGAGCCAGGCTTCCGTCCAACGTTTGAGAGAAACTCCGGAAGAGGCCTCGAGGGCAGAGAGGAAGCTTTCCCTCTCTGTATTTTCATACTGATTCTCCTTGAGATATTTTCTGACCCCCTCCCGGAATTTGTTGCTGCCCAGGTAAAAATCCAGCTGTTTCAGCAGAGAGGCCCCTTTTCCGTAAGTGATTCCGTCGAAATAGGTAAATGCCTGCTCCGTATCGGGGGAGGCGACTTCAACGGGATGATGGGTTGTCAGATCATCTTCATAGTAGCCCCAATGCTTGTAACTCTCCAGAAATGAGAGCCATCCGTTCTTGAATTCCGTTGCTCCTTCGATAGCCAGAGTGGCGAGATAAGTGGCAAAACTTTCGTTCAACCAGAGATCGTTCCACCAGCGCATCGTCACGAGATTGCCGAACCACATATGAGACATTTCGTGCAGGATGACAGAGGCCTTTTTTTCCCTCTGTTTCTCGGTTGATTTTCCACGCTCCACGTAACGCTCAGAGAAGGTAACGGCCCCGATATTTTCCATCGCGCCTGAGTTGAAATCCGGGACAATCAGCTGATCATATTTTTTGAAAGGGTAAGGGATGTCGAAGTAGGTCTGATAGAACGTGAAGCCCTGACGAGTTATTTTGAACCACTCCTCCACCTCCACATAAGGGGCGATCGATTGCCGCGCGAAAAGGCGAAGGGGGATGCTGTCTGCCTGCGATTCCCAGGTCTTGTATTCCCCGGCGTGCAGAGGAAAGAGATAGGTGCTGAAGAGACTGCTTTTGGGGAAACGCCAGGTTTTCCTGCCATTCTGCTCCGGAGAGATCTCCTCCTCGCGGACCGAAGAGATAACCTGCCAGGTGGAGGGGGCCTCGACCGAAACGGTGTAACTCGCCTTGAGATCCGGCTGATCAAAACAGGGGAACAGCCGATTGGCATCAAACGGTTCAAAATCGGTATAGAGGTACAGACGCTGATCTTGAGGATCCTTGAAGCGGTAGAGTCCTGCCCCGGTCTGGCTGTAGGGGTGGGTAAATTCGATGATGATCCTGTTTTCCCCTTCCTTAAGAAACTCCGGGGCAAGCGTAAGAAAGAGACGGTTATAGGGAATCGGTGTGACGTTTTTTTCATTGACGGTCAGTGAGACAATTTGACCATCGGCAAAGTCAAGGGTGATTGGATACTCTTTGGAGCGAAGCCGGAAGGCGGCCTTCGCCTTGCCTGAGAAATCACCCTTCTCCGCATCCAGCGAAAAAGAGAGATCGTAACGGATGTTGTGAATCAGCTGGGCCCGAAACCGGGCCTGCTCTTCCATGAGGCCTTTTTTACTTGCCCTTTCATGAAGGGGGGGGCGACTGCAAGAACTGAAGAGAGAACAGCCGAGCAGGGCGACGAGCATAACGATGACACCCCGCGTGTAAGGCTTGAACATGCTTAACTCCCCCATTGAGTCCCGAAATATAATTTTTTAAAGGCGCTTAGGCAAGTTTTCTATTCGCTCGCGCGGAGTGAACGGGATTCAAGACGCGTGCAATGCGTGGTTTCCAAGTGTCACGGGCTTGTCCGTGGGCATCTACTTGCAGATGGACCAGCCGTTTTATTGACAAATTGCTTTCATTTTTTGATAGGGAGGGGTGACTATGAGATTGTCTGCAAGAACGGCCCTCCTTTTGATCCCTTTACTGTTCGTCGTCTCTGGCTGCGGGGGACGCACCCCTTCTCCCGAAACGTCCCAGAGGGTAATCGCCAAGACGTTTAAAAAATATGGCAAGAAGTACAACGAGACCGACTTTGGGAAATATGCGATTGATCGTGTCGAGGTGGCCCATACCGAAGAGCTTCAAAGCAAACTCGCCTCGGTGGAGACCTTTATCTATTTGAATGAGGGACCTGTCTATCGGGTCCGTTCAACCTTGGTAAAGAAGGCGTTCGGGTGGAGGCATCGGTCGTGGGAAAATTTGGGCAAGCGGTAGATCCACTCTCAAAAACAGATGTACTCCCCAGGAGTACATTTTTTACCTGCAGAGGCCATTTAAGAAGAACTTTTTACCTAAATTCCTCCGTCAGGAACTGCGAAATTTAGGTTGGTAGCAACAAACTATTCAGTTAACAAAAGGAGTTTTCAGGGCTCTTCATTCAAATTCTCCAGCCCAGAGTTTATCCAGGAAGAGATCGAAAGGAAGGATATGAACCCCTTCTGAAAAACGGGGCTTGATAGATGGGTCGTTCAGACAGACAAGTATATAATATTTCAATTTTTTTTCTTCCTGAAGCGCTTTAAGTCCTTTTAAATCGGAGGAGTTGATATTTTTCTTTGCCTTTACTTCGATGGCGATTTTGTCAGCCAGGATGAAATCAACCTCGAATCCCGATTGACTCCTCCAATAATTTAGATCTCCCACGCGCCTATAATCCGAAAAGGTTCTGAGCTCGTGGAAAAGATAGGTTTCGAAGGCATCGCCAAACTCAGGCGTCCCAAAGTTTAAATGAGAACGATGTTGTAGAAAGCGAACAACGCCGCTATCAAAAAAATAAAATTTATCAGTCGCTGTTGGTTTTCTCTTTTGGCTTTTTTTCCAGGGGTGCAGTGGAAAGGCAATCAATGTATCTTTTAGAATTTCGAAGTATTCATGGATCGTGCTTCTAGGAACTTGAGCATCATTGCCTATCTCCGTAAAATTGATCAACTTGGCATTGCAAAGTGCCGCAACTTCCAAAAAACGGCTGAATGCAGGGATATTCCTTGTGAGACCTTCTGAAGCAATCTCCTCCTTTAAATAATTGCTGGCATAACTTTCCAAATCCTCGTCTGGGGAATTCGAAAAATAAATAGAGGGAAGGAGGCCAACGTTTAAGGCCCTTGAAAGATCGAATTTGGAACCAAGCTCCTTGTAAATAAAAGGATGGAGCATACGAGAGCGGGCTCGGCCTCCCAATAAATTGGCGCCGCCACGTCTTAGTTTACGGGCACTGGAACCTGTCAGCAAGAAATGTATTCTTCTTTCTTCGATGAGCAGGTGGACTTGGTCCAGTAAATGAGGAAGTTTCTGGATCTCATCAATAACCACGATTTTGGCCTCTCTTGGGATTTCCTCTTTGAGAAGATGGGGGGAGTGGCTTAATTTCAAAAAAGTGGGGCTATCAAGAAGGTTATAGAAAGGGACATCTTGAAAGATATGATGAATAAGACTCGTTTTTCCTGTTTGTCTGGGTCCAAAGAGAAAACACGATTTTTCCTTTAAAATCGAAAAGATATCGATAAATCGCGTGATATACTGGGGTGTATTATTTGACATATATTTCGTCGTTTAAAGTATAAAATGACGACATAGTTGTCAAATTAATTTATCCGCCTCCGCCAGAAAACCCTGCCGTCTTGCGGCGGAGCTTCATTTCCCCTTTTCACCTTTGTCGATAGGTCTCCAATTCGATATTTTCACCATCCGACCGGAAGGTAATCGCCCCGTTAAGATCTGTCCTTAAAACCTGAATCCCCCGCCTTTTGTATTTCTCGAGTACCCCTTCGTGGGGGAAATGAAACATGTTCCGTTCCTGAAGACTCACGATGGCATATTGCGGTGAGATCTTGTCAATCAACGGGACAGAACTTGATGTCCTGCTGCCGTGGTGGGGGATCTTGAGGACCGTGGAGCGGAGATTCCGAGGGAGCGAGACGAGTTCCTCCTCGGCCTCCCTCTCGATGTCTCCGGCAAAGAGAAAGCTGGTCTTCCCATGAACGACCCGAAGGACGAGACAGTTGTTGTTAATCCCTCCCTTGTAGAGCAGTTTTTCCGGATGGAGTACCTCCAACAGAACGGAATCGATACTTGTCTTTAAAGGGGCACTGACCTGCCTCAACGGGATCCCCTTGTCATTCAATGTCTCCATTAACCGATCAAAGGTCTGATCGGGGAACCGCTGCCCATTCCACCAGAATTCGCCGATCGGAAAAGAAGCGGTAACAGCCTTGAGTCCGCCATAATGGTCCGGATGTGGATGGGAGAGGATGACAAGATCGAGCTTTCGGATACCCCGCTGTTTGAGATAGGGGACAACCACTTCAGCGCCAACATCAAAGAGGACCGGCCTGCCGGGGATCAGAAAACCTCCCCCGTCAATGAGGATCGTTTTTCCCTGCGGTGTCTGGAGCAGGGCTGCATCCCCCTGACCCACATCGATGAAAGTGACCTCGAGTTGTCTTGATAAAATTTTTGGGATCGGAATGAAACCCAGACAAAGCAGGAGGGAGAGGAGCAGGGCCGGGCGGCGAAAGCGGGAGGAGTGGAGGGAGAAGATCGCGAGCAGAATGATGCCATAAACGAGCAGGGCTTCTCCCTGTGTAGGGTATAATTCAAGGACGACGGACCAGGAGGCTGCCTTTTGGATCAGGTCGAGAAAGATTCCTGAGAACAGTCCTGTGAGCTGGAGCAAGGAAGTCCCAACGGAAGGGAGGAGCAGAGAGAAAGGCAGTGCAATCCCGGAGGCGATCAGGAGGACGCCCGTTGCTGGCACGGCCCAGAGGTTTGTGAGGAGGCCATTGAGTGGGAAGGTATGGAATTGAAGGGCAATCAGCGGGGCGGTCCCGATCGTAGCGGCTATGGAAAGAAGAGAGGGGGACAGGATCCATTTCTTTAACCAGGTGGGGATCTGTTTCATCTCTCTCAATTTACAAATAATCGGCTGTGCCAAAAGGAGCATCGCAAGGACCGCGAGGAACGAAAGCTGGAGGGAGAGGCCGAAAAGGGTGGAACGGTCCATGAGGAGGAGAAAAAGAACGGCGGCCGCCAGGGCGGTGTAGGGATCAAAACGTCTCTTAAGACAAAAAGCAGTGACGAGCAGGATCGTCATGATAACCGCCCTGACGGCGGAAGGGGGTGAACCGGCCAACAAAAGATAAAAGATAATCGGAGGGAGAGAGAGGAGTAATGAGAGCCGTCGGATAGAGAGGAGCAACATCAATCTCTCGGATCGTCGGAAGAGCATGAGAAAAATTCCAACAGTCACCAGGAACAACAGGCCTATATGTTGCCCCGAGATTGCGATCAGATGGGCGGTGCCTGTCTTGCGAAACGCCTCCCACAGTTCCGGTGTAAAGTTGGTCCGATCTCCCAGAAGAAGTGCCTTCAGAAAAGCGGCGGCCCTCTGATCGGGAATTGTTTCTATTTTTTCTGCCAACCGAAGGCGCAACCTTTCCCAAATTTCTACGGAGGGGGAAGGGGAGGGGAGGCGCTCCAATGCATGAGGAGGAATGAATCCCGTCAAAAAAATATTTTTTCTCTCCAATTCTCTTCGGTAATCAAAGCCGCCCGGATTTTGATAGTGAGTCGGTCGTTTTAGTTGGGCTTCAAATCGGATCCGGTCGCCCCTCTTGAGGGCTGGAACGGGATTCTCCCCTTCCATTCCGATGGTGAGCAGGAGTTTCTCTCCCGGTACTGCCGTAAGGAGACTTGCCTCAAAACGGAGGCCGGATCGTGCCGGTTGTGGGGTGGAGAGGAGCTCGGCCTCATAGGTCTGTTTTTTTTCGAGGAGGGGGGTGAACGCTTCTGGAAAAGGGGGGAAGAGACGGGAGTCAATCGCCCACAGGGTTGCCACGAGACAGCAGGCGAGGAGAACGAGAATCCTCCGGGGTCTTGCCCAGGTCATCCGAAATTTCGTCGTAAAGTCTTTGGACCATGCCACGAATCTTTTCATGCTCCGGACTCCCCAAAAGATACCCAAGCTTGTCTCGAATCCCCTTCAAAAACTGGCGTGCCTTCTCCGTTCTTCTGGCGCGGTAGAGCGCCAAAAAAGAGTGAACATTAATCCGATTCAAAATCAGTTGTCCATTCTCAATCGAGTAGGTGAGCCCGCTTGTCTTCTGGTCGCAGACCTTTTTCAGGTGCCCCATGATTTTTCCGAGCAGCGCCTCGGCGATCGCCTCGAATTTGACGAATTGGTTCTGTTCGCGGGCCTGTTGGTTGACGACCTTCCGGTATTCGTCGATCCCCCCTGCAATTCCAAGCCAGGCCCTGATATCTGTTTTGTGGCTGTCCAGGAGTTTGTTGACGTCCTCCCCATCCAGAAGGATTTTTCCGTCGGTGAAGCTCCAACGCATCCCGTCCCGGTAGTGGCTGAACTCCTTGTCGAGGATCGGGCGGATACCCTCTTCTGTTGAGGGGCCTACAGGCCGGCTGCCACGATCACGCGAGTCGATCCGGCGGGAGCGAACCATAGGGTCGATCCTACCCTGTCTTGGGTCGGTTCGTCATTATGAAAATAGGAAGGCCCCCTTGGTGATTTGGGGTGCACCAGGGAGGCCTTTTTTAAGTCCACTCGCTGCTTTTTTCAAGGAGAGGAACGAGGGACCTTTGATTTCTCGTAGATGATCTTGTCGAGTGTCTTCCCGTACGCCTCCGCAAGGCGTTTGGTTCGCGCCTCCCCCTGCAGGATGAGGCGTGTCTTCTCGAGCATCTGCATCTGCCAATTTTCCAATTCCATGTAGCGGACGTTGTGTCCTTTAAAAAAGATCTCGGATCGCGCGTGATCGTAATGAATAGAGCCGACCTCCTTGCCATAGGCAAAGGTATAAGTGACACGATCTCCGAACGTAACGAGCTGCGTCTGTTTTATAGGAGAGGGGGCATGGAATTTTTCCCCCCCGGTCTCTACCGCACCTTCCTCTTTTTCAACCTCTTGCTTCCCCTTTAAATCCTCTTCATTCATCTTACCCCCCAGACTCTTTATGCCAACGACAGAACGATTATGCATTCAGCATGCCAAGAGGTGCAACTTTTTTATATTTACAACCAGTTGAAATTAAATGATTAACATGAGGCTTGCCTCCCGTGGAATATTATCAAACTGATAAATTTCTCATTTTGAGAGGGATCAAAATGATAACCGCGTCCAGAAAAAAAAGGGTACTCGTGAGACGTATAGAGAAAAGTCAGTCAACCTCCTTTCAGAAAAAGGTTTGGAAGGCATTGCTTGAGATCCCAAGGGGTCAGGTGAGGAGTTACTCCTGGCTTGCTCGAAAGATTGGTCATCCGAGCGCCTGTCGAGCCGTCGGCAATGCCCTGGGGAAGAACCCTTTTGCCCCGGAGGTTCCCTGTCATCGGGTTGTTTCGTCCCACGGAATTGGGGGGTACACAGGGGGTGTTTTGCGGAAAAGGTGGCTACTAAAGAAAGAGGGGGTGAGAATTTAGCTCTTAAGCTGGTGAATAACGTCAGTCATTCTCTCGATTGTGTAGTTGATCTCTTCTTCGGTCGAAAATCGTCCTAATCCAAAACGAATCGAAGATCGGGCCCTCTCCTCCCCAACCCCCAAGGAGCGAATCACATAAGAAGGTTCGAGGGAGCCGGAAGAGCAGGCGGAGCCAGATGAGACCGCTATGTCGTGCAGTTTTGCCATAATGGTATCAGAGCGAACTCCTGAAAAACTGACATTGAGGTTTCCCGGCAGGCGGTTGATCGAATCACCGTTGATCGGTATCTCTCCCAGTCTTTCACAGAAACCTTGATACAGGCGATTCCTCAATTGTTTGAGCCGGGGTGCCTCCTGTTCCATGATATTTTGGGCGATTTCGAATGCCTTTCCCATGCCGACGATGTTTGGGACCGCCAGGGTACCTGCTCTTAGGCCCGATTCCTGACTCCCTCCGTGGATCAACGGGAGCAGTTCAACGGTTGGGGATCGTTTGCGTACGTAAAGCGCCCCGATCCCTTTGGGTCCATAAAGCTTATGGGCTGACATGGAGAGGAGATCGATCTTCATTCCTTGGACATCGAGTGGAATTTTACCACAGGCCTGGGCCCCATCGACATGAAACAGGACCTTATGGTTATGGGCAATGGTGCCAATCTCCTTGAGTGGATAGAGTACTCCAATCTCATTATGGGCCGCGAGCAGTGAGATGAGGATCGTCTTGCCGGTCATTGATCTTTCAAGCTGATCGAGGTCAATCTGTCCATCCGAGTTGACGGGAAGGTAGGTGACCCTGTATCCATTCTTTTCGAGGTATTCCATAACCCCCAGTGTTGCTCGATGCTCTGTGACACAGGTGATGAGATGATTGCCCCTCTCCTTATGAGTGACTGCTATCCCTTTGAGGGCCATGTTGATTGATTCAGTTGTCCCGCTCGTCCAAATAATCTCTTTTGGATCGGCGGCGTTAATTAACTTGGCTACCTGTTCTCGGGCCCGTTTCACGGCCTCTTCTGCCCTCCAGCCAAAGGAATGACTGCTCGAGGCCGGATTGCCAAAATTGTCAGAGAAATAGGGCCTCATTGTTTCAAAAACAGCCGGATCAACCGGTGTCGTGGCGTGGTAATCGAGGTAGATAGGAAACGTTGGTGTCATTGATTGTCGAGTTCCATTACATCAATTTTTGATTGGAAACCGATTTTTTTATCTCTTAGGGAGATCTTTAACCCGTCGGATTCTTGACGGCAAACGGGTTTTTATCAACCCATTTTAGGGCCTGGATTAACTAAAAACCTAAAGATATTAATGTGGTATATAACAGATCTATTTGGTACAATTTTTGCTGGTTTAGAGGGTGGGGTGTATACATTATGAATCGACTAACAGGAGTCATTGCGGTTGGTCTCCTTCTCCTTGGCCAGATATGGGGATGTTCGACGGGGGTCAAGGAATCGGAGGAGGCGACGGAGACCGGTACGGGAACGGGCTCAACCACGGGAACAGGTGCCGAGGTAGGGACCGGTTCAACGCTGGTTGTTAATGACCTCTCTGTCCTGCCGAGCCTCAGTGCGGTTTCAAGCAGCAGCGATGTGACCGCCAGCCTGTCGGCCCTCAAGGCCAAAAACGCAGAGGTAGGGAGGAACTCAAGTGCCGGCTGTATGGCGGTAAATTTCTTCAAGCCGCAGATCCTCGACCGGATGAAACAGGCGGATATGTTTCGATCCTATTTGGAGACGACCCAGGATACGGTTAACTCCGACAGCAATTCAGAGAATGACCTCGATGTCCCGACGGATCAGTATGGTTATTATCAGGTTCGATTGGGGGCGAGCGAATACATTCGTGTGAGACTTGGTAATTTTGTCTCCGGGTCGTCGACGAGCTTCAAGATGGATGTTTGTAATTCAAGCAATGGGACGACCTATTCTCGTGGAACGGAGTTTAGTGTTACCGGTGATGCCTCAAACTACCTCTGGAGTGGTTATGTGAGGGATCGGTTCACTTTTAGTGAGACCAACAAAGGGTTTGATGCAACGATCTTCTCCATACGGATGAAGGACCAGAATTCAATGCAGGAGGAATTTTCGTTTGCCAATCTCTGTACCACCGCCTCTTGTCAACCGGCGATCGATATCACGAGCTATTTTGGCGATGTCCCGACGACCTCCGATGTTGAAAGTAGTACCACCTATTACAGCGTTTTTCGTCTTGGTTTTAACTATAATGCCGCTACAAATCGCAACGTCACGATCGGTACTTTTTTAAACCCCAGTACCGAGGTTAATGGACTCCTCTGTGCTGAATTTGATGACACAGAGGGGGCCGGTCTTATGAAGTATACCGTCATGGGTGATATTATTTTTAACGAAACGGAGGGTTTTTCGCTTGCTAATCTCTCCAGCCCCAAGGTTGTCTCGACAGATGGGATCGATTTTTATGGTGACTTTGCCTGCAACAGTTTACCCGATGCGGTGACGGTTGCGAGTGTGAACGAGAATACCGCCTTTGACTCGAGTTGGGATTGTGAGGCCCCGTCGGGAACCGCCTTTACAGAGATCGATGGGAGTCAGATAAGTTATGCCGAGGCGGAGGGGATTGTTGAAGATGTCAAATCGGAGGCGAGTAGCGATTCAGGCACCTGTATGACGGAAGAAGGCGTGGGAGGAGATGAACGGTCTGAGAATTGTATCCTGCCGACCTCCTTTACAAAGACGATGACAGGCTACTCGACGACCTGCCCGGAGTCGCCGACAGGACCGTGGGGTGCTCCTCAGCTTTCCAGCAGTGTTCATACAATTACCAACTCTTCTGATTCTCAGGTTGTGACGAGTACCCGAGTAGATGGCGTGCCAGGACAGTCGATAACCTTTACACGGAGTGGCAACAGCCTGACGTTCCCGCATGATGCAGGACAGATGACCGTCAATGCGTGTACCCTGAGCTCCTCAAGCTACCTATATATCGAATTTTCCTGCCCGTCGGACGGAACGGCGGCGACCTCCTGTTCCGTGAGGGAGAATTACACCACACGGACGGCGGTCTCCGGTGCGAGTTGCAGTACCAACACCGGGGCAGCGACCCCTGTTATTGGGACAGGGGCTAGTAGTTGTCGAGAAACGTATACAACGAGCTGTACAGTCAACTAACTCGCCAGTTTTTGTAATTCCCCGCGTTGGTGAAGTTCCGTTATAATATCGCAGCCACCGACGAACTCCCCATTGATAAAGATTTGAGGAACCGTGGGCCACTCGGTGTATTGTTCCAGCGCATCCCAGAGGGGTTCATCCGAGAGGACATCAACGGAGTAAAGTGGTTGCCCTAGCGTCTTTAAAACCTGGACCGCCTGATTCGAAAAGCCGCAACGTGGGGCCTCTGGTGTCCCTTTCATAAAGATGACGACCTTGTTGGACTTTACGATCTGTTCGATCTTGTTTTTTAGGTCTTCCATAGGATGATTCTCTCCTTTTTTGTTACATAATTCCCAATTGTAGTTTCGCTGCCTCAGTCATCATTTCCGGTTTCCACGGTGGTTCCCAGACGACATCGACCTTAGAGGATGTGACTCCAGGCACCCTTTTGATCTTCTCCTGAACCTCTGGTGGTAGGGAGGTTGCGACCGGACAGGCGGGGGAGGTCAGTGTCATATTGACATGGACATCACCCTCTCCCTCGACCTCTACGCTGTAGATCAGGCCGAGTTCGTAAATATTCACGGGAATCTCGGGATCGTAACAGCTCTTTAAGACATCAATCACCTTCTCCTTGAGCCCTCCTCCTGAGGCTTCCTGCTTTTCTCCTGATTCATTTGTCATCTTCACTTCCTTCTGTGGAGATTGTTGCGTTCTTCCCTTCCAGGATTGCCGAAAGGGTGTGCCAGGCGAGTGTGGCGCACTTTACGCGTGTCGGAAAATCACGAACCCCTGCAAAGATGGAAAGCTTGCCGAGCCCTTCTCCGGCCTCCTCGCCAAGAACCATTTTGTGAAAGCGGTTAAAGATCTCTGTCGCCTCTTTTTTTGTCTTTCCCCTTAATGCCGCTGTCATGAGCGAGCTCGAGGCCTTTGAGATGGCGCAACCGGAACCGATGAAACTTAGCTCCTTGATCCGATTCCCTTCCATCTTCACAAAGAGTGTGAGACGGTCTCCACATAACGGATTGAATCCCTCAAGTGTTCGATCGGCCCCCTCCATTTTTTGGAAATTACGCGGGTTTCGGTTATGGTCGAGGATCATTTCCTGATACAGATCTGTCAGTTCACTCATGGGCGAAAAATCTCCTTCACTTTTTTGAGGCCCTCAAGGAGCCGATCGACCTCCTCACGCCGGTTGTACAGACCAAAAGAGACCCTTGCCGTGGCGGGGACTCCGAGACGCTCCATGAGTGGCATGGCGCAGTGGTGACCGGTCCGGATCGCAATCCCCTCACGGTCCAGGATTGTTCCAATATCATGCGGATGGATACCCTCCATCACGAAGGAGAGTACGCAGGCCTTTTTCTTTGCGGTTCCGATTAGCCTGATTCCCTCCAGCGAGGAGAGCGCCTCGGTGGCATATTGCAACAATTCACTCTCATGTTTTGCTATTGGGGCGATGCCGATCTCCTCCAGATAATCAATGGCCGTCCCGAGTCCGATGACCCCGGAAATATCAGGGGTCCCCGCCTCAAATTTATACGGAAGGACGTTGTAGGTTGTTTTTTCGAATGTGACAGCGCTAATCATGTCGCCGCCTCCTTGATAGGGAGGCATCGATTCCAGAAGTTCCGCCTTGCCGTAGAGGACCCCGATGCCCGTCGGTCCATACATCTTGTGTCCCGAAAAAACATAGAAATCACAGTCCATCTCCCGAACATCCACTTTTGTGTGCGGGACGGCCTGGGCGCCGTCAACCAAAACGGGAATCTTTCGTTCATGGGCGAGACGAATGATCTCGTGAATCGGGGTGATCGTCCCAAGCGCATTGGAGATATGTGTTATGGCGACCAATTTTGTTTTGGGAGTTAAGAGCTTTTGATATTCTTCCATGAGGAGTTCGCCGCAGTCGTTGATCGGAATCACTCGGAGTCGTGCCCCCTTTTCCTGGCAGAGGATCTGCCAAGGGACAATGTTGGAATGGTGTTCGAGGGTGGAGATGAGGATTTCATCTCCCGCCTGAATCCGGGTGCGGCCGAAGGTAGAGGCAACGAGGTTGATCCCTTCCGTGGTGCCACGGACAAAGATAATCTCACGTCCCTCCTTGGCGCCGACGAATTTCTGGACCTTGTTTCGCGCCTCTTCAAAGGCCCGTGTGGCCCGTTCGCTTAAGGTGTGAACACCTCGGTGAATGTTGGCATTATCGGCCTCGTAATAGTGACGGATCGCCTCCAACACCATTTTCGGTTTTTGGCTTGTGGCGGCACTATCCAGATAGACGAGCGGCTTGCCGTTTATCTTCTGGGTTAAGATCGGAAAGTCGCGCCGAATTTTTTCACCGTCAAACATCGGCTTGTTGCTCCAGATGTTCCATCAGGTAATGATTCAGAAACGCCTTCAGGGGGTTGATCTTGATTCGGTCGACGATTTCATTTGCAAAGGCGGTTGTGAGAAGGCCGCGTGCCAAGGGTTCGCTGATGCCGCGTGACTTAAGATAAAAGACCTGGTTTTCATCAAGGCGGCCGACGGTTGCGCCATGGTTGCATTTGACGTCGTCCGCATGGATTTCAAGAAGAGGTCTTGTATTGATTTGTGCGTCATCCGAGAGGAGGAGATTTTTATTGGACTGTTTTGCCCTCGTCTTTTGGGCGTTGGCCCGTACGACGATCCTGCCGTTGAAGACCGCCTTCGAATTCCCCTTGAGGATCCCCTTGTACAGTTCACCGCTCGTTCCGTGGGGCTCCGCATGATCGATACAGGTTTGATTGTCAATCTGCTGCTGCTGATCGGCAACATAAAGGCCATCGAGGACGCATTCTGCCCCTTCGCGCGCCAGCAGCGCGTTGATTTCATTTCTCGTCAGAAGACCGCCGAGCGAAAGAGAATGGGAGACAAAACATCCCCCCCTCTCCTGATAAGACTGGAGCAGTCCGACATGAAACGCCTCTCGCCCCTCGCGTTGCAGTTTGTAGTGATCGAGAAAGGAGTTTTCACCGGAAAAAACCTCAGTGACGGCATTTGTGAAATAGTGTCCTTTTCCCAGGTAGGTTTCTACAACGGTTGCATGGGCTCTCTCTTCGAGCACGATGAGATGCCTTGGGTGAGTGACGGTTCGATGATCGCTTTTTTTGGAATAGCAGATGATTTGAATCGGCTTTTCAAAATGAACCCCGGGGGAGAGGTGAATAAAGGCCCCCTCTGTGAGAAAGGAGCTGTTCAGTGCGACAAACGGATGTTCCGAGCTGACATATTGGTTCAGATGTCTCTCAAGGAGGGGACCGTGCGTGGAGAGAGCCGTCGAGAGGGGACTGATCACGAGACCGTTTATTAATTCTTTCAGAGAGGAGAGCTCAGGCGCAAACTGCCCGTCGACAAAAACGAGACGCGGAGAGCCAAAAGACCAGCAGGTCAGCGGGTCGAGTTTTTCTGGCGTGAGCCCATTGGGGTGATAGGGAGGTGCGGATTGAAAAGGGGTTAGTGCGATCGGTTCAACATTCGTGAAACGCCACGCCTCCTGATCCGTCGTCGGAAATCCGAGCTCGCCGAAGCGGCGAAAAGCGGCCTGACGGATCTTCTGGAGCCACAACGGTTGGGGGATCGCCTTGAGGCGACTGAAATCAGAATCGTACTGTTTCAAGGCATCTCTCATAAAGAGGCGTCTCCCTCCCTTTCAAGCCAGGCGTATCCCTTATGCTCCAATTCGCGGGCGAGCGACTTGTCACCCGACTTGACGATCTTTCCCCCGGCGAGCACATGTACATAATCGGGAACGATGTAATCCAGAAGACGCTGATAATGAGTGACGAGGATGATCGCCCGTTTCTCATGGCGCAGGGCATTGACGCCATGGGAAACGATCTTGAGGGCATCAATGTCGAGGCCGGAGTCGGTTTCGTCGAGGATTGCCAGGACCGGGTCGAGGAGTGCCATCTGAAAGATCTCGTTCTTCTTCTTCTCTCCACCCGAGAATCCCTCGTTGACGGGTCGGTTGAGAAACGCCTCGTCGATCCGGAGGGTTTTCATCTTTTCCCGGGCGAGCGAGAGAAATTCCATGGCATCCAGTTCCTCTTCGCCTCGATGTTTGCGGATTGCATTGAGGGCTGCCTTCAGAAAATAGGCGTTGCTGATGCCAGGGACCTCAACGGGGTACTGAAAGGCCAAAAAAATCCCCTCACGGGCCCTTACTTCCGTTGACATTGGCAGCAGATTTTTCCCCTGAAATAGAACAGCCCCTTGGGTGACCTCATAGATTTCACGTCCCGCGAGAACATTTGCAAGTGTACTCTTCCCCGAGGCGTTTGGGCCCATAATGGCGTGAACCTCTCCTGCCTGCACCTGTAGGTCGAGCCCCTTGAGAATCTCCTTGTTGTTCACATTCACATGTAAATTTTGGATCTCCAGCATCTGTTTTTTCCTTTCTTATCCAACGGCCCCTTCCAGGCTCACACTGAGCAGCTTTTGGGCCTCTACCGCGAACTCCATTGGAAGCTCCCGAAAGACCTGTTTGCAGAAACCATTGACGATCAGATTGACCGCCTCCTCCGTTGAGAGTCCTCGCTGGCGGCAATAAAAGAGCTGATCTTCACCGATCTTCGATGTTGAGGCCTCGTGTTCCATTGTGGAGGAGCTGTTTTTGACCTCGACATACGGAAATGTGTGGGCACCGCATTCCGCCCCCATCAAGAGGGAGTCGCACTGGGAATAATTTCTTGATTCGACCGCCCCTTTTTGGATTCTGACGAGTCCCCGATAACTGTTCTGGCCATGACCCGCGGAAATCCCCTTGGAGACGATCGTACTCCGGCTGTTCTTGCCGATATGGATCATCTTGGTTCCGGTATCGGCCTGTTGATAGTTGTTCGTGACGGCGACGGAATAAAATTCTCCGACAGAATTGTCCCCCTGAAGGATGCAGCTCGGGTATTTCCAGGTGATGGCGGAACCGGTTTCCACCTGGGTCCAGGAGATTTTGGAATTGGTCCCTAAACATTTTCCTCGTTTGGTGACAAAGTTGTAGATGCCCCCTTTTCCCTCCTTGTCCCCCGGGTACCAATTCTGAACGGTCGAGTATTTGATCTGGGCATCATCGAGGGCAATCAGCTCGACCACGGCGGCATGGAGCTGGTTCTCATCGCGCCTGGGAGCGGTACATCCCTCCAGGTAACTCACGTAACTACCGCGGTCGGCGATGATCAAGGTCCTCTCAAACTGTCCCGTATTGGCGGCGTTGATTCGAAAGTAGGTCGAAAGCTCCATGGGGCAACGAACCCCCGGGGGAATATAGCAGAAAGAGCCATCCGAGAAGACCGCCGAGTTAAGGGCGGCGAAAAAATTATCGCCGGCTGGTACAACCGTGCCTAAATATTTTCGGACCAGATCCGGATGATTGCAAACCGCCTCGGAAAAAGAACAGAAAATAATTCCAAGCTCCGCCAATTTTTTCTTAAATGTTGTGGCAACCGAGACACTGTCCAGAACCGCATCGACGGCGACACCGGATAGCCTCATCTGCTCTTCCAGCGAGATGCCGAGCTTCTCGAAAGTCTGCCGGACTTCCGGATCAACCTCGTCCAAACTCTTCAGTTCCTTCTTTTTCTTGGGGGCAGAATAATAGCTGATCTCCTGGTAGTCGATTTTGGGGTAATGAACCATCGCCCAGGCCGGCTCCTTCATCTTGAGCCAGCTTCGATAGGCCTTGAGTCGCCACTCCAGCATAAAAGGGGGCTCTTTTTTCTTGTTCGAGATAAGACGGATCACCTCTTCACTGAGACCGGGAGGGATCGTTTCTGACTCAATCGGACTGACGAACCCGTACTTGTATTCCTGGTTGGTAAGTTTTTCGATCGACTCGTTCATTGACTCTCCTTGTAGGTCGGCAATTCTGTCCTGGGAGCAGGTTGTTCCATCAACTGACTGACCGTTGTTTGGGCCAACAATCGGTGTATCTTTCGATTCAGTTCGGAGAACGGCCCTTTGATAAGACAGCCATCCCATTGAGGACAGGAGATTTTCTCCTCTTTGAAACATTCCGCGACAGCGACCGGTCCCTCAAAGATATGAACAATATTTTCGACCGTGATGTCATTCGGGTCTTTGGCAAGGAGATAGCCCCCCTTTGTCCCTTGAACCGACTTGATGAGTCCTCTGTTGGCGAGGAGCTGCATGATCTTCGCTAGCACGGGGTAGGGGATTCGCTGCGTCTCGGAGATCTCGCGTGTACTCGCCTTGAAACCATCAGAATGAGCCATATGTTCGAGGGCCAGCAGGGCATATTCGGTTTTTCTATTGAAATGAAGCATATTAGGTCCTTTTAAGTATTTCTCAATAACTCAATATAAACACCACAATAACAATTAGTTATATAATAATTGTTATTGTAAATATCTGATACAAGACTATAAAGGTCCTATATCTATGTCAAGAGGGAATCTTTTAAAACAGTCTTGTTTTTACACCAGCCTCTTTGAGCAGTTTTGTTGCGATCTGCACAAGTGGGTAATGGGCGTTGTAGACGACTTCGCTAATGCCAGAGTTTATAATCATCTTTGTGCAAATGAGGCAGGGTGAGAAGGTCGTATAGAGAGTGGAGCCCTTGATGTTCACACCATGGTAGGCCGACTGGGTGATCGCGTTCTCTTCGGCGTGGGAACAGAAGCATTCCTCGAGCCCTTTTCCGGAAGGACCGAAGCTGTTGCAACGCGGACATCCCCCCTCATTGCAGTTTTTTACGCCGCGGGGCGTGCCATTATACCCCGTTGAGATGATCCGTTTGTCTTTGACAATGACCGCGGCCACGCGTCGCTTCATGCAGTTGCTTCGAAGCGCGACAGTCCTTGCAATCTCTATGAAGTAGGCATCCCAGTCAGGTCGACTCTTTTTTTTTGAGAGCTCCGAGAGGGTTTTTCTTATTTTCGTATGGAGGCCTTCCAGATGGCCGTTGTTGTCGAGGATTTTGTCTGAGAGCTTCTCGGTGGCGAGCAATTGCTGGGACGCCGGATTTTTGCTCGAAAACTCCTTCTCTTCCGTTTGGACAAAATCATGGTAGGTTTGGGGATCGTTTTCCCTTTTTCTGGACTTTACACGTTCAAAACGGATTTTGCGGGGGGCCCGGATGTTCAACAGAAAGAAGTCTTTGCGTTTTTTTAAGACAGCAACCTCACGAGGGTTGCGAATCGAATCAACAACGTAATTTTTATCAAACGTGAGTTTCTCGAGCGTCTTTTCGGCAAGAATTCCGGGGCCGTTGTTTTCGCGAAGCCGGTTTCCCTCAGCGATCAGGCGCTCTCGCGTAACCTCAAGACCTTTTTTGCGGATCACTTCACGGATGACATCGGAAAGGGAGTAGTAACCGAAACCACACTCCTGGAGAAATTTTGCAACTTCTCCTTTGCCTGACCCAATGCGACCTGTGAGACCGATTATCATGGTGCCACTGGATGCCTTGGAACGGCTGTTTAGGCAAGATAAGTTTTTCGTGGTTGCATCCATCCGTGAGAACAGATATGGGCCGAAACTTCTTTTAAACGAAAGGGGGATTTTATGGGGATCAAACCGGACAAATGGATTCGACAGATGGCACTCGAGGCAAAGATGATAGAGCCTTTTGACGAAAAGTCTCTCTCCAAGGCCCAAATCTCCTTCGGGCTCTCGTCTTACGGCTACGACATGCGGGTTGCGGATGAATTCAAGATCTTCAACAACAAGGCGGCCGGCATGATTGATCCGAAGAAGATGGATAAGGAGGCGTTCTACGATTATAAAGGCGAGGTCTGTGTGATTCCTCCCAACTCTTTTTGTCTGGCACGGAGTCTGGAGTATTTTCGAATCCCGCGTAAGGTCATGACGATCTGTTTTGGAAAGTCAACCTATGCCCGCTGCGGCATCATTACGAATGTCACCCCGTTTGAACCGGAGTGGGAGGGGTATGTCACGATGGGGATCTCCAATACGACACCGCTCCCGGCGAAAATCTATGCGGGGGAGGGGATTGCCCAGGTTCTCTTCTTCGAGGCGGATGAGGAATGTGCGATTTCCTACCGGGATAAGAAGGGGAAATATCAGGCCCAGAAGGGGATTACGCTCCCGATTGTCGGCAACGGATCGGTCTGATTATAGCAACTAAAAGTCTCCCTCTTCACCTTGACACCCTCTGGAGTCGATGTTACCCCGGCGTTTTCATGATGGGGAAAACAAAAACCATTGTTGGGCTCCTTGCCTTGGTAGCGTTCTCGAGTGCTTGCAGTTTCTCCCGAATGGCCTCCGATATCACCTCCGACATTTTCAAGGCAGGCTCACCGATTATTGAAGAAGAGTCGGACATCGAAGTTTCTGAGCAGGCGGGGCTCGCGATGATGAAGACGCTCGAGGTTTTTCATCGGCATAATCCCGGCAACAAAAATTATCTGCTTCTCCTTTCAAAGTCCTATGCGACCTATGGATTTGGTTTTCTTGAAAACCGGATGCTTCAGTATCGGCAGTCCGATCCGGAACAGTATCGTCTCTATGAAACACGGGCAAAGCTGTTCTACACGCGTGGTAAGCAATACGCCCTCCGCTACCTGGAAAAAAAGAATCGTGGACTTTTGGAGGCGATGGAGAAGGGGCTTGAACCGCTTCGGCAGGAATTAGCTGGTCTGAAGCAGAAGGATGTTGAATCGCTCTTCTGGCTCGCATTAAATTGGGGAAATTATATCAATCTAACGAAGGATGAGGTGAAGTCCGTCTCCGATCTTGCCATTGTTGAGACGATCATGAAACGGATTACGGAGCTCAATCCGGACTTTTTCTATGGTGGCCCCAACCTCTTTTATGGGGTCTATTATGCGAGTCGTCCTCCGATGCTTGGGGGTAATCCGGAGGAGGCGAAGAAACATTTTGAAAAAGCGGAGGGGGCGACGAAGGGGAAATTCCTCATGGTTTATGCGATCGAGGCCCAGTTCTTGGCGGTTCAGATGCAGGATAAGGCACTTTTTGAAGGGTTGCTGTCAAAGATTGAAGATGCGTCGGTTGATGTTCTGCCTGAACAGCGACTGGCCAATGTTTTAGCCAAGGAAAGGGCCCGGTTGTTACGATCACAAATCGATTCCTATTTTTAATTGATTCGCGAAGGAGGATTTTATGAAAAGACTATTAATTGCTGTTGCAGTGTTGATGTTGGCCAGTCTGTCGGCTTGGTCTCAGGTGAAGGAGATCAAGCTCGCAACGATCGCCCCGGCCGGTTCGTCGTGGGACAAGATCACCAACCGGATGAACGACGAACTCAAGGCGAAGAGTGGTGGAAAACTGGTTTTCAGGATTTATCCCGGTGGGACGCAAGGGGATGAGAAGGATGTTGTCCGGAAGATGCGAATCAAGCAGATCCATGCGGGTGGTTTTACGGGTAACGGGCTTGGTCAGATTGCACCGCAGGTTCGTGTCCTGGAGCTCCCGTTCCTTTATGCTAATGCCGACCAGGTTGATTACGTCATCTCCAACATGACACAGCCGATGGAAGGTTTTCTCTCCAAGGGGAACCCGCCTGTTGTACTCCTCGGTTGGGCCGAGGCCGGCTTTGTCTACATCTACTCCAACAAACCGATTCAGAAACTCTCTGATCTCAGTGGCACAAAGATTTGGCAGTGGGAGGGAGATCCGCTTGCCTCAGCGACCTTCAGCACGCTCGGAGTCGCCCCGGTACCGCTTGCCATTACCGATGTGATGACGGCTCTCTCCACCAATATGATTGAGGCGGTCTATGCCCCACCGCTGGGTGCCTTGGCGCTCCAGTGGGCCTCCAAGGTTAAGTACTTAACCGACCTCCCGATCGTGAATTCGATGGGGGCTCTCGTTATGCTCCGTTCTGAATTTGACAAGCTGACGTCCGCCGAACAGAAGACCTTGAGAGAGGTTACTGCAAAGTACTCCCGTGAGATTGTCACCGAGACCCGCAAGGACAATGCGCTCGCGCTGGAACAAATCAAGAAGTTGGGGGTTCGAATTGTCTCTGTTGATCCCAAGGAGAGGGAGTTGATTGAGCAGACGGCAAAGAAGGTATGGGCCGATCAGGTCGGCAAACTCTATTCTGCAGACCAGCTCAGTGCCGTTCAGAGATTGGTGGCTGAGGCACAGGCAAAGGGACACAGTGCGGCTGCTCAACTCCATTGATGGCTGGCTTGGAAAAATAGAAGGGTTCTTTTTATCAGGGTCACTTCTGGTCATGATCCTGCTCGCGTTCCTGCAGGTTATCGTCAGAAATTTTTTTGATACCGGGCTCCTTTGGGCTGAGGCGATTGTGCGGCTTCTGGTCCTCTGGGTCGGTTTTCTTGGTGCGATGCTGGCGACTAAAAAGGGGCAGCATATCTGCATGGACGTCTTTACCAAGTTTATGGGGGAAACCTCCCGCACCCTGGTTGGTATCCTGATGAAAATCCTGGCGGCGGTCGTCTGTCTTTTTATTCTGAAGGCGGCGTGGACCTTTGTCCTTTCCGAGAGAGAGTCGGGGTCCGAGTTTTTCAAAAATGTCCCCTATTGGTGGGTCGAGATCATTATCCCCACCGCTTTCTTGCTCATTCCGTTTCATTTTTTGGTTGCTGTCCTCAATGATTTTCGTTCCCTCCTGAAAAAACCGGTGGATCAATGACCTGGCTCATTGTGATTGGTATTGTTGCGGCGGCCCTGTTGGGGGCCCCTCTTTTTTCGGTTTTTGCGCTGGCGGCCCTGATCTGTTTTTCATCCGTCGGGATTGATACCCAGGCGATCGTTATAGAAATTACGCGTCTCGTTTCGGCCCCGATTCTGGTGGCGATTCCGCTCTTCACCTTTGCCGGTTATCTTATGGCTGAATCAAAGACGCCGGAAAGAATGGTACGACTAACCCAAGCGCTTGTTGGCTGGATGCCAGGGGGGCTCGCCATCGTCACCCTCTTTGCCTGCGCCTTTTTTACGGCGTTTACAGGCGCCTCCGGCGTCACCATTATCGCCTTGGGGGGGCTCCTTTTTCCGGTCTTGATCAAAAGAGGGTTTTCGCAAAAATTTTCACTCGGGATCGTTACCACCTGCGGCAGTCTGGGACTGCTTTTTCCACCCAGTCTTCCGATGATTCTTTATGGATTAGTAGCGACGGTCGATGTCGATCTGCTCTTCAAGGCGGGTGTAATGCCTGGTTTCCTCCTGATCCTTCTTTTGAGCCTTTACTCCATCTGGCAGGGGAAAAAGACGGTCAGTCGCATCCCGTTTTCCGGCAAGGAGCTCGTTTCCGCGGCCCGTCGGACAATCTGGGAGATACCGCTCCCTTTTATCATCCTGATCGGGATTTACGGCGGCTACATGACGGCGGCCGAATCCGCGGCCGTAGCCGCCTTTTACGTATTTGTCGTTGAGGTCTTCATTTACCGGGACCTGAAGTTGAAGACCGATGTGCCACGCGTCATGCAGGAAAGCATGGTGTTGGTCGGAGGTATTCTGATCATTTTGGCCGTTGCGATGGGGTTCACAAACTTCCTGATCGACGAACAGGTCCCGATGAAGATCTTCGACTGGATCCGTCAGTACATCCAGAGCAAATTTACCTTCTTGCTCCTTTTGAACGGTTTTCTACTCATTGTCGGGATGCTCATGGATATCTTCTCCGCCATCATCGTCGTCGTTCCTCTCATTCTCCCGATTGCGAATGCGTTTGGTGTGAATCCGGTTCATCTGGGGATTATCTTTCTCACGAATCTGGAGATTGGTTACCTGACCCCGCCAGTTGGTCTCAACCTGTATCTCTCCAGTTATCGTTTCAAGAAGCCGATCATGGTGATTGTGAGGGATGTGATCCCGTTTGTTTTACTTTTGCTCGTGGGACTTATTTTGATAACGTATGTACCGAGTTTGAGTTTATGGATGGTTACAAAATAGGTCGTGGGAAACGCGGAAGGGGCTTTTATGGAAACAGTCATTCTCAGTGCGACTCGAACGGCAATCGGCAGTTTTCAAGGGGCGTTGGCCAATACGCCGGCACCGAAGCTGGGATCTATTGCAATTGCCGAGGCGGTTCGACGATCCGGTCTAAAAATAGAAGAGGTTCAAGAGGTGATCATGGGATGTGTCCTGCCGGCCGGTTTGGGGCAAGCACCGGCAAGGCAGGCGGCACTCTTTGCCGGTCTTCCCCATGTTACACCCTGCACTACGATCAACAAGGTCTGTGGGTCGGGGCTCAAGGCGGTCATGTTGGCGGACCAGGCGATTCGGAGTGGTAGTGCCGAGGTTGTTGTGGCTGGTGGGATGGAGAATATGACACTCGCCCCGTATCTTCTACCCAAGGGGCGCGTTGGTTTCCGTTTGGGACATGCGGAGGTGATCGACAGCATGATCAAGGACGGCCTGTGGGACCCCTACAACAATTTTCACATGGGGAGTGCCGCTGAGCTTTGCGCCAAGGAGTATCGCATCTCGCGTGAAGACCAGGATCGTTTTGCCGTTCAGAGTTACGAGCGGGCGATTCGAACCACGAATGAAGGGAAATTTAAACAAGAGATTATCGGAGTCGAAAATGATACCGGAAAAGGCCAAAAAACCGTCTTTGACAAGGATGAAGAGCCGTTCAAGGCGAATCTCGAAAAATTGAGAGGCTTGAGACCGGCGTTTGAGAAAGAGGGGACCGTCACCGCCGGAAATGCCTCCTCCATCAATGACGGGGCGGCGGCCGTTGTTATCGCCAGTTCTGATTATGCCAGGAAGAGGGGGTTCAAGCCGCTCGCGAGGGTTGTTGGTCATGCCCAGGCGGCGGTTGCCCCGGAGTGGTTTACGATTGCCCCATCGGAGGCGATCAAGAAGAATTTGCAGGGCATTCAACTTCGGTCGACGGACATTGACCTCTACGAATTAAACGAGGCGTTTGCCGTCGTCTCGCTGGCCAATAATAAAATTTTGGGTCTCACCGAAGATCGCGTGAATATCCGTGGCGGAGCCGTTGCGCTGGGGCACCCGATCGGTGCCTCTGGTGCAAGAATTCTGGTAACACTTCTTTATTCCCTGATTGATACCCACCAACGTCGTGGTCTTGCCTCTCTCTGCATCGGTGGGGGCGAAGGGGTGTCGCTTGTCGTGGAGAGGCTGTAGTTTCATGATCGGGCTTGACGGGGGTTCATTTAAGGTAAATAATTATACTTACTAGAGAAAATGTTGTCGACTAACGTCCTTGTATTAAACCGTTCTTTCATCCCGATCAATATTACTAGTTTGAAACGGGCCTTTGTCCTTCTTTATCAGGGGTTGGCCAAGGCGGTCGATGGGCAGTTTGCCACCTTTGACTTTGAGAGCTGGAGCGAGCTCTCTGTCGCAGCTCATGAGGAACAGATCGGCTTAGTGAATCGCGTTATTCGAGTCCCCCGTGTCATTCTGCTGACCGCCTACGACCGGATGCCTCGGCGTCATGTCCGCTTCTCTCGGCACAATATCTATCTCAGAGATCGAAACACCTGCCAATTTTGTGGAAAGTTTTTTCCGCGTCATGACTTAAATCTGGATCATGTCATCCCCCGTTCGCGCGGTGGAAAAACGGTTTGGGATAATGTTGTGACGAGTTGTATTGATTGCAATCGGAGAAAAGGGGGAAAACTCCCTTCGGAGGCGAGGATGCACCTGATCAAAAAACCGGAAAGGCCGCGGTGGACTCCTTTTATGGATTTTTCTACCAAAGATCTCCTTCGTTACGGGGAGTGGAAGCCGTTCTTCAATATGGTTGACTTTAGCTACTGGAATGTCGAACTCGAGGAGTAGGACACCTCCAAGGCCGATCGGGCGGAATGAAAAAAACACGACTTGATGTTTATCTGACAGGTCAACACCTGGAACAAAGCCGTTCCGAGATCCAACGAATGATCACAAACGGTTTTATTTTGGTTAATGGGGAACCTCGCAAGCCGAGTTATCTGCTTAAGGGAGGCGAGAAGATTGAGGTTAAAAGGAGGTCCCCTCCACCCCCTCCGGCAGGGCCGGAGGCGATTCCTCTTGATCTCCTTCACGAGGATGAGGCGGTCATTGTGATCAACAAGCCGGCCGGGTTGGTCGTTCACCCGGCCGCGGGGAATTATTCCGGGACGCTCGTCAATGCGCTTTTGCATCACCTTCAAAAAAAAAATCTCCCTCCCGAACTTTCACGATGTGGATTGGTGCATCGCCTGGACAAGGGAACCTCTGGCGTCATGGTGATTGCCAAGACAGAGGAGGCGCAACGGGATCTGGCGAACCAATTCAAGAATCGGGTTGTGGAGAAAACCTACCTGGCGCTGGTCTTTGGGCCTGTTGCAAAAAAAGAGGGGAGGATTGAGATCCCGATTGGTCGTGACCAGCAGCATCGTCGAAAGTTCTCTTCACGGTCCCGTTATACGCGTCAGGCGACGACTCTTTATCGTGTTAAAAAAGAGTTTAATCGCTTGAGTCTGTTAGAGGTCTTTCCAAAGACCGGGAGGACACATCAGATCCGTGTCCACCTCTCCGAAATAGGTCATCCGATCGTCGGTGACATCCACTACGGCGCTAAAAGTCGCCTCTCCACTATTAAGGATGAGGAAAATAGAAATATCTTGGAACAGATGACCCGCCCCTTTTTGCATGCGGCCTCGCTCTCGTTCGTTCATCCATCTCACCACAATCGGGTTTCCTTCTCAGCGCCTCTTCCACTGGAACTGCAACATATTCTCGATCTGGTCTCTGCCGAATGAAAGCCCACAACCTTTGGCGCCGTTTGAACGCGGAGTGGCACTTACGGCAGAGTTTGGTCTGAGGATATTACTAAAAGGGAAGTCTTGCTCGTGCTGAGCGAATAAATGCCTACTGGAATTTACGAGTCGAAGCACTAGTTTTTTGTATCGTTCCAGAGGCTCGCCGCTCCCCAAACCATAAGTGCGAGACTGATGATGATCCCTGTTCGTGTGAGAAAAAAAGGGCCAAGACCGTTTTTGGTACTTTCTGCCCAACGACGCATGCCGATCCAGCTCGCAGCAAATACCGGTGCACCGATCCAGAGAGGCAGGCCCTGCTTTAAAAAGGAACCGATCACGGGATATTTCAGGGAGATTGTCGGTGAACAGCTGGCCAGGATTATCATCTGGCTTTCTCTGATCGTGGAGGCAGGCCTCCAACCGGAGGTTGTGTCGCAGATATCATGAAGATGCGGATTGGGATAGTTTGTAACGATGAACAAATCCCCATTGCATTGAATCGTCCCCTTTTCCCGGACATCAACGGCCGAGATCCCAGGGAGATCGGGATGCTGGTAGACCGTAAAGTTGCTTCCCTGACCGTTGATTTGAGCGGTTTCAAGACACTGACGATTGGCCTGTTGGGTAAGAATCAAAACTGGCCTGGCGTTGTTTCCCATTCACTGAACGCCATCGGAATCGCTCAAAGTAAGTTGCTTTAAAAAGACACAAACATGAGAAAAGAGTCTTAAATCTCCATTTTGCTAGGGAGACTCTGGTTTTTCGAGACCGATAGAAACATGGTCCACGATCATTCCTCGAGATTTACAGGAGGTCGAGGCATCATCGAAGTAACCCTCCACTTCAATAAAACAAAATTCCTCCCCACCGTTAAAAAGATAGTCCATACTTGTTGACGCCATTCTATAGTTTGTCGAACCAGCAGAGGATTCTACCGTTCTCTCAGGAGCGCCTGCATTCAACAAAACCTCGGTATGCAGGGTGGCAGGACGAACCCAAGGACCCGAAGAAGGGGGCGGATTATGAGAAGAGGCGATCGGTTGGCAGGTAAAAAAGGCCCTTATCTGTGCACCGTCTGGGTTTCCATTACATTCCGGAGAGATCCATCCATACAGGTTGAGTGATTTAAATCGAGTTCCACTCTCCACATGGAGTGCGGAACAGGTTAAATATGCCACGCCTGACCGTTCCGCTTCGGCGGCAACTCGGGCAACGCCATGAACCGGATCTAACTTCATGGCCTGACTGTTCCAACATTCAGTCGGGCGAACGGTGTATTGGGGACGAACCATTGTAAGAGTGCCGGTCAACCTGGGATCAATGCGGTTTTGCCTTACAAAAGGGGTCCCAGGAACCCCAGATCCGGCCATTAAAGGTTGAGGCAATCCAAAAATAACTGTTGTTAGTACAACAAGTGCCACCACGAGAGTTTTCAGATTTGTCATTGGAACCTCCTCTTGTTGATTAGGGGACATGAAATCACGGAAATGCCATTATTGCATCAAAAACCCCTCGATGCTATGCCAAATTTTATGTCAGAACAGTTGCCCGATCTTAGCCCGATGCTTCGTCAGTATCGGGAGATCAAGGAGAGGCATCAGGATGCGATCCTGATGTATCGAATCGGCGACTTCTACGAAATGTTTTATGAAGATGCCGTTGCCGCGTCAAAGGTGCTTGAGATTGTGTTGACCTCCCGGAACAAACAGGATGAAAATCCTGTGCCTCTCTGCGGTGTCCCGTATCATTCGGTTGAACCTTATATCACCAGGCTCCTCGATCAAGGTTTCAAGGTGGCGATCTGCGACCAGGTGGAGGATCCAAGGGTGGCTAAAGGGATTGTTCGTCGTGAGGTGACGCGTGTCGTAACGCCGGGGTTGCTTTTGAATCCGGAGGCACCGAAGAGATCCTCCTATCTGGCCGCGGTTGTCCCGTCGGAGGAACAATGGGGAATCAGCTGGGTCGAATTTTCAACGGGCGAATTTGTGGTGGGAGAACTTCTTGCGGAGGAGGTTTTGGAGATTCTTCGGGGAGGAGAGATCCGGGAGCTTCTTCTTCCGGAGGGAGAAGGGGACCTTTCATTTAACTTCACCCAGCCCGTTCTTCTTAATAAACTTCCTTCCTGGGTCTTTGATGAGACACGGTCAAAAAAACTTCTGCAGGAGCAATTTAAGGTTGCTACGCTGTCCGGTTTTGATTGCGAGGGGATCCCTCTGGGAATCCAGGCTGCGGGGGCGATCCTTCATTATGTTCGTGAAACGCAAAAGGTGGAAAGAGTTCCGCACCTGGTTAATTTGAGGCGTTACCGGAAATCAGGGCATCTTTTGATGTCGGAAGAGACTCGAAGGAGTCTTGATCTTGATCCTCTCATGGAGATGTTGGACAGGACGGAGACCGCGATGGGAGGGAGAAAACTCCGACAATGGGTCTCTTTGCCCCTTGTTCAGAAAGATCTTATTCTGGAGCGACATGAGGTTGTTGACGAGCTGTTGCGTCGTCGCGAAGTCAGTGCCTCTTTGAAGGAAAATTTAAAACAGGTTTATGACCTGGAACGGATTGCAGGACGGATCTCTCTTGCAACTGCCAATGCGCGTGATCTGGTTTCTCTCGCCTCCTCTCTTCAGGCCGTGGAGCGGATCAGAGGCTATTTTCAAGGCCTGACCTCCCGTCTTCTCCAGCAGATGTTATTCGAATGGGATTCACTGCCGGAGGTTGTGGGAGAGATCGAAAAAATAATCGGTCCCGAGCCTCCTTTCAGTTTGCGAGAGGGGGGACTCATTGCCGATCAATTTTCCAAGGAACTGGATACATTGAGGGAAATCTCCCGTTCCAGTCGTGATTATCTCGCCCAACTGGAAGAGAGGGAGCGTAAAAGGAGCGGAATCCATTCGCTCAAGGTCCGCTTCAACAAGGTTTTTGGATACTACATTGAGGTGACAACCGCCAATCTCTCCCGTGTTCCGGGGGATTACATCCGGAAGCAGACCTTGGTAAATGCCGAGCGATTCATTACTCCCGAATTAAAGGAGTTTGAGGGGAAAATTCTGGGGGCGGACGAAAAGATCCGGAACCTCGAGTACCAGCTCTTTTGCGAACTGCGAGACCGCCTGACTCTCTCTCTCGATCGGCTTCAAAAACAGGCTGATCGCCTCGCGACCCTTGATGTTTTATCATCGTTTGCGCTTGTTTCCGAAGAGCGGCGTTACATAAGGCCGGAACTATCCGATGGAAACGATCTTTTTATCCAGGGGGGGCGTCACCCGCTCGTGGAGGCCTCTCTTTCCTACGGAAAATATATCGAGAATGATCTGGAGTTCCGTCAAACCGACCAGAGGTTTCTCTTGATCACCGGTCCGAATATGGCCGGGAAGTCGACCTTGATCCGCTCTGTTGGCCTGATTGTCCTCATGGCCCAGAGCGGCTGTTTTGTTCCGGCAAGATCGGCGCACATCGGCCTCGTGGACAAGATTTTTTCACGCATTGGTGCCTCGGATCGTTTGAATCGCGGCGAAAGCACCTTTATGGTGGAGATGACTGAAACAGCCTCCCTCCTTCATTATGCCACCGACAAAAGCCTCATCTTGTTAGACGAGCTTGGCCGTGGAACTTCGACATTTGACGGTATTTCAATCGCCTGGGCGGTCTCCGAGTATCTTCATGACAAGGTGCAATCTCGCACCCTCTTTGCCACACATTATCATGAACTGATCGATCTGGAGCGGAGCTGTCCCGCCCTCAAGAATTTCAATGTCATGGTTCGGGAGGAAGGAGAGGGGATCGTCTTTCTCTACAAGCTTGCACCGGGAGGGATGGGGCACAGCTATGGAATTCATGTGGCACGACTTGCCGGTTTGCCCGCAACCATCCTGGAACGGTCAAAAGAGGTCTTAAAAAATCTTGAGTCTGAAAAGGAGCAGAGTTGCTTCAAGCGTTCCGGGAAGAGAAAGGTCCATGAAGGGCAATCCAGACTTTTTTAACAGGATGGCGATTGCTTTAGTTCTGGCTTTCTTGGTCGGAAATGTTGGTATCGCTTCATCCCCGCTCTCGCATGACAGGGGACCGGTGGTGGTCATTGACCCCGGCCATGGGGGGAAAGATCCAGGGACGATCGGGGGAAAGAAGGGGCAGAAGGAGAAGAGAGTCACGCTGGAACTGGCCAAGAGACTTAAAAGTCATCTGGAAAAAAAGGGGAGGGGAAAGGTGGTTTTGACACGAAATCGGGATCGCTCCTTAAGTTTGAGTGAACGTAACCAGATCGCTAACCGTAAAGAATGTGATTACTTTATCTCGCTCCATGCCAATTCTGCGCCGAATCGAAAGGCAGAGGGGGTTGAAATTTATTATCTGAACCGGGCGACCGACAAGGCTTCTCGCCGTTTGGCGGAGAGGGAGAACCGGGAAAAGGGGAAGAGCCATCGGGTCCTGGAGGGGATTGTCTCGGACCTGATCCAGGCGGCGGTGACGGAAGAATCGGCAGAACTGGCCGCCTCGATTCAGAAAATTTTACGCCGGCAGATCAAGGCAAAGAAGAGCCAAGTCAAAACGGCCCTTTTTTATGTTCTCGTGGGGGCGCAGTGTCCGAGTCTTCTTGTCGAGGCCGGCTATTTGAGTCATCCCCAGGAATCGAAACAGCTCGGCAACGCCGCCTACCAGCGTCGCTTTACGGAGGCGTTGGCAGAAGGGATACTCAATCACTGGAAGAGTCGGGCGAGGGTCCGACACGACTTGTAATGATCAAGCTTCTTGCACAGGCCAAGTCTCATCTGGAGGAGACGAGAAGGGAGGTCCTGCGGCGTCATGATGCCCGAGAGGACCCCTTCCTGACGATGTCGCTCTGGTCTCGTGCGATCGACCAGCTGATCCAGGAACTTTTTCAATCCGTTGAAGAAGCGGCGAATCAGTTACCAGCAAAAGACCGATGTCGTACCGTACTCGTGAGTCAGGGGGGGTATGGTCGACAGGAGCTTTGTTACCACTCTGACATCGATCTTCTTTTGATCTATCAAGGAAAACCGGAGGCGTTTGTCAAACAGCTCAGTGAGAGGCTTCTCCAACCGCTGTGGGACAGCGGACTGGAGGTCGGATTTGCTGCGAGGACAGTGAAGGATTGTGAGAGCTATATGGAAGAGGATTTAACCATCCTTACGGCCTTGATGGACAGCCGTTATCTGACGGGAGACGCGATGTTGTACGCTGACTTTCAGAAGATGATGAGTCGTTTCTTTTCAAACGAAAAAAACCGGAAGAGATTCTATCTCCTCAAAGAAAAAGAGCGCGGGGAGCGCCATGAAAAATATGGTTCTTCCGTCTATCTTCTGGAGCCGAACCTCAAGGAGGGGAAGGGGGGGCTTCGTGACTTTCATACCCTTTACTGGATTCAGCGGGTTTTTGATGGAATTTCGACACTGGGGAGCCGCTCTTTCCGCCTCCATCTCCCGGAGAAGGAGGAGGAACAGCTTTGGGAATCTCTCCGATTTCTCTGGCGCATTCGTCAGGAGATTCATCGTCGCGCTGGTCGCCGTCTGGACCAGCTCCTTTTTGAATATCAGGAACCGCTTGCCCGGTGGGCCGGGTTCGAAGATACGGAGTCGTTTTTGGGGGTTGAGATGTTCATGCAGAGTTATTACCGGCAAGCCGAGACGGTTCAGAAACTGACGGATCGCGTTATGAGGGAGGTGAGACAGAGGGAGCCTTCCCTCTTTGCAATAACAAGCCCTGTTCTGGATGATCCCGACTTCTGTATTCGTGAAGGGCGCTTGACCGTAACAGACTGGCATCTGTTTGAGCGGGATCCCACTGCCTTTTTAAGAATTTTTCTCTCAGCGAACAGGATGGGGATCGAGGTGGAGGAAGGTGTGCTGGATCAGATAGAAAAGAATCTTTCTCTTGTTGATGAGAACTACAGAAATAACTCACTCCATGGAGAGCTGTTCCGTAAACTTCTTAAAGAGCCGGTTAGCCTTGCCGCTGTATTGAGCCAGATGAATGATTGCGGCCTTCTTGGAACTTATCTTCCGGAATTTGGAAAGCTCCGCTTGCGGGTACAGCATGATATTTATCATCTCTATACGGTTGATGTGCATTCCATTTTTGCCGTGAGAGAGTTCGGGAGGCTTCTGGAAGGGCAGTATCAGAAGATCTATCCAACAGTTTCCAACGCCGTTCGTGATATTCGTTCCTTGGGTCTTCTCTCCCTTGCTATTCTTTACCATGACATTGGCAAGGGGGAAGGGCACGGGCATGTTGAGAAAGGGGCTCCCTTGATCCGGCAAGCGGGGGCGAGGCTCGGATTTTCGGCTGAAGAACAGGACCAGTTGGAGTTTCTGGAGAGAAGCCACCTGATCATGACCCATCTGGCATTTCGCCGGGACCTTGAGGATCAAAACCTGATCATCCAGTTTGCCAAGGCGTGCCAGAATCTCGATTGGCTCAACATGCTCTACGTTCAGACTTTTTGTGATGTGAAGGCGGTTAATCAGGAGGCCCTGACCGACTGGAAGGCCTCTCTTCTGGAGTATCTTTATCTCAAGACACGAGAGGTTATCCAGAAAGGGGCTTATACACCGGAGCGGGTTTCAACGGTCGTCCCTTTGCTTAAAAAGAGAATTGAGGAATCTTGTACGACGACCGAGGAAAAAGAACTTTGCGAGACTTTTTTTAGCCAGATGCCGCCTCGCTATTTTCTGGCGACTCCCCTGGAAACGCTCAAAAGGCATCTACAGCTCTGGGGACGGTTGGGGAAAGAGTCGATCCTTTTTGATCCGGTGTTTTTGAAGAAAGAGCAGCTGAACGAAGTGACCTTGCTGACGCTTCACAGTCCGGATCTCTTTTCCAAGATCGCCGGAATTTTTGCGGCACACCATATGAATATCCTGTCGGCCGAACTGGCGGTTTCGCGCAATGGATATGCCCTTCATCTCTTTCGGATAACGGATCACCGGGGGGCCCCTATTGAAGAAGAAGAGAAATGGAAAGGGGTGGAAAAGGATCTGCAGGATTTGCTTACAGGGAAGGTTTCGATCGATTCTATTGTGGCGGGACAATTCAAACCCTCCCTCTTTCGTAAAAAAACCGCTCGTATTCTTCCGACCCGAATTGACATCGATAATGACGTCTCCGCCTTCTACACGGTGATTGATATCTATGCCCGGGACCGGATAGGACTTCTCTATCAGATTACCTCAACGCTTGCGGCCTTGGGTCTGTATGTTGAGGTTTCAAAAATATCGACCAAGGTCGATCAGGTGGCTGATACGTTCTACATTAAAGATATTTTTGGTCATAAAATCACCCATCAGGAACGATTGGGAAAGATGAAAGAGATTCTTTTCAAGGTTGTTGATTCGGAACCGGCAGCCAACGGGAGACCCCCTCTATGATGAAATGGGAAATTGTCCTTTTTACCGTCCTTCTTGTGGTTCTTCTCCTCCTTCTCTGGAGGTATCGCCGGCAAGAGGGACGCCGTCTCCGTCAGAGGGTGAGAGAAACCCTTTCCCCCTCACTTCGTGAGGAGATTGAGAAGGAGCGGGCTGAACGGATCGAGAAAAAGAGAAAATTTGAGGAGGCGATGGGGCAGGCCTCCCGGTGACGCAAACAAAGGGTTGAAAAGGTTCTAAAAAAGTTTAGTATGTCGCCGTGTCTTCACGAAAAATCAAGATCTGTGCGGAATCTGAATGTAAAAATGCCGCAACCGTCACGGGATACTGTCGCCTCCACTATCTGAAGAACTGGAAAAATATAAAAGAGGAGAAAAAGAAAAAGGCGGTCGATCGACTCAATCGCTACGTGGAAGGGATTGTGAAGCAGCACCCTGACCGCTATATCGATGTGATTCGTCATGACCTTAAAAGCCGTAAGGAGCTTGACTTTGATGGGGGAGGGACTGCCTCGCCAAGCGAGGTAGACGAGATTTTGGATGATCTGGGTTATACCGATGAGGATGGTATTGATAAGCTTCTCACACACATCAAGCTCGATCGAGACTTCTAACAGGATGATGAGAAAGGTCCATCTGCGGCGTTGCCCGCTTCAACCACAATCCTCACGTACCGGGAAAGTACGCTCCGGTTGTGGTCTTGCGGGCGCCTTGCATCTGGACCTTTCTCATCATCCTTTGTAGAAAGGGTTTGTTAATAACTGAGAGTTACTGATGAAGGCCTACATCAAGACATTTGGCTGCCAAATGAACGAACAGGATTCCGAGGTGATGAAGGGGCTGTTAGCTCGCCAGGGGTATGAACAGGTGGCTAAACCGGAAGAGGCAGAACTGATCCTCATCAATACCTGCAGCATCCGGGAAAAATCATATCAGAAGGCGATGAGTACCATCGGCCGGAATTTTGCCGGTGCAATCGTTGGTGTTGCGGGTTGTGTCGCCTCCCAGGCGGGGGAAAAACTTCTAAAACGGTTTCAAAACGTCGACTTTGTTCTGGGGACGGATCAGATTCACCGCCTGCCGGAAGTTCTCGAGAGGGTGAAGGGAAACCATCAGAGAGTCGTTTATACCGATTTTCAGGACCTCTCTGATTATGAATTTCCGGTTCCTTTGACAAATTCCCAAACAAAGCAGGTCAAGGCTTATGTCACGATCATGAAGGGGTGTGATAATGCCTGCTCCTTTTGCATTGTTCCTTTGACACGGGGAGGGGAGGTTTCAAGGTCCTCCCAGGAGATTCTGGAAGAGATCAGAGGGCTTCAAAGGAATGGGGTACGGGAGGTGATGTTGCTCGGGCAGAATGTCAACTCCTACGGTAAACGACTCTCTCCAAAAATCACATTTGCCGAACTTTTACGTCTTATTGAGGCGGGAACCTCTCTTGACCGGATCCGCTTTACGAGTCCTCATCCCAAGGATCTTTCAAAGGATCTTGTTCGGGAATATGGCCGAAACCGGAGGTTGTGCCCCCATATTCATCTCCCGGTCCAATCCGGTTCAAACAAAATTTTGAAAGCGATGCGACGCTCCTACACCCGGGAGATTTATTTGAGAAGAGTTGCTGCCCTGCGGAAAGTTTGTCCGGATGTTGCAATCACAACCGATATGATCATCGGATTCCCGGGAGAGACAGAGCCGCAGTTTGAGGAAACATTGCAGTTGGTTGAAGAGGTCGGTTTTGACCAGAGTTATTATTTTGAATATTCGCCGCGTCCCGGCACCGAGGCGTTCCGTCTCGTGGATAATGTGCCGCAGGGAGTCAAAAAAGAGCGCCTCCAGAGGCTCCAGTTGTTGCAAGAGAGAATCAGTGAGGCAAAGAATCGTTTGAGAATCGGCAAGATTGAAGCTGTCCTCGTGGAAGGTCCCTCGCTTCAGGGAGGAGGACAGTTGAGCGGACGGACCCCTCACGGACGAATCGTAAATTTCGTTGGCCGGGAGCGGATGATCGGTGCTATAATCCCTGTTAAGATTCTGAAGGTGTCGCCCTATTCGCTGGGCGGGGAGGTCTCTGTTGATTGAAATGAAAGTCACCGGACTCACGATTGATCCGTTCACCAATATGCCGATTATCATCCTCAAAGATCTCGAGGAGAAAAACGCCCTGCCGATCTGGATCGGCCTCATTGAGGCATCCGCTATTGCGACGGAGCTCGAAAAAATCCAGCTTTCACGGCCGATGACCCACGATCTGATAAAAAACATTATGGGGGAGCTCAGGGTTCAGGTCGACCGTGTTGAGATTTGCGATCTGTGTGACAACACATTTTATGCCAGGCTTTACTTGAAGCATGACGGGAAGGAGTTTGACATTGATTCTCGGCCGTCTGATGCCATTGCCTTGGCCCTTCGGACGAATGCCCGGATTTATGTTGATAAAAAGGTGATTGAAAAATCCCGAAGCGTCGATTTGGCGAGGGGAGGGGAAGGCGAAAAGAAATTGAAGGAAGAGAAGTGGGCGGAGATATTGGAAGGGCTAAATCCAGAAGACTTCGGTAAATACAAGATGTGACAGATTGTGCCCAAGATTATTCCACACCATCAAATGATTCCTGAGATCGACCGCTCTGTTTTTCTGGCCGAGGGGGTGATTGTGATCGGCGACGTCAAGATCGGTGCTGATTCCTCCGTTTGGCCCAATACGATCCTCCGGGGAGATGTTCACTACATCCGGATTGGCAGAAGAACCAATATCCAGGATCTCTGTGTCGGACACGTTACGAGTGGCACCTGGCCGCTCATTCTGGAGGATGAAGTGACGATCGGCCATCGTGTTATCCTTCACGGTTGTCATGTCAAATCGCGCTGCCTCATCGGTATGGGATCGATCCTCATGGATGGTGCGGTGATCGGTGAGGAGTCGATTCTTGGCGCTGGTTCCCTTGTGACTGAAAAGATGATTATTCCGCCACGAACCCTTGCCTTGGGCTTTCCGGCCAAGGTAAAGAGGGAGCTTAAGGCAGAAGAGATCGCTTTTTTGAAGATTTCTGCCGACAACTATGTCCGGAATGCACAAAGCTACAGAAACTCTTAGAGAAACGCTCAAAAGATGGTCTTTCTGGAGAGGGGGTGAGAGGCTCGGTGTTGCCGTCTCCGGCGGGATCGATTCGATGGTTCTCTTGCATATCGTTCGGCATCTCCCTCCCTCCGAGAGACCCAAAATTGACCTGTTACATTTTAATCACAAGCTGAGGGGGCGGGAATCGGATCTGGACGAGCGATTCGTGAGAAAAATCGGGCAGGAATGGGGAATCCCTGTTTCGATTGGCCATGCCCCGCGATGGGGGCGAAAAAACAACCTCCAGGAGAGGGCGCGATGGCTCCGCTACGAATTTTTTCAAAAAGAGGCATGGCGGCTTAAATTGAAAAAAATTTTAACGGCCCATCAGGCAACGGATCAGGCAGAGACGTTCCTGATCCGATGGATTCAGGGGGCGGGATTGAAGGGACTTTGCGGAATCCCGCTGGTTAGGGAGGAGAGGGGTTGTCACTACTTAAGACCGCTTCTCCTTGTTCCGCGAGAGGAGATCCGCGATTACGCCAAGAAATTCAAGATTCCCTATCGGGAAGACTCTTCAAATAAAGAAGGTAAATATCTTAGAAACAGGGTGCGTCGTCTTTTGAGTCAGTTGCACAAGATCAATCCCGGTCTCGATAATCGATCGTCGCTGAACGCCCTCCTTCTTCGAGCCGATGAGGATTTTTTGTCGTCACAGATTGAAACGCTTTTGCGGCCTTCAAGAAAAAAGTGGTGGTCTCTCACAGAGTATAAGAGGTTGCCCTCGGCCCTTCGTTATCGCCTTCTTGCGAGGTTCTCTGAGAGAGGTGCGGGCCGATCTTACCGCTTAAGCAGTGATTTTGTTCTGACACTGGATCATCTGTTAAATTCGTCGCGAAAGGAGCAGTCGCTTTGCCTGCCGGAAGGGATTAAATTCCACAAAAAATTGGGAAGTTTTTGTTTTGTCAAAGCAGGTTGATTTGGCAATCATTTGATGTTACTTTTTGCATAACTCATGAAACAGTCACAAAAAACCTTTGCACTTTGGGCACTTATCATCCTCCTCTCCGTCACGATTTTTCATTATATGGGGAATCGTCCGAGTCTTCAGAAGACGATTACCTTCAGTGAATTCCTCGATGCCATTTCAAAAAATCAGGTCGAGAAGGTGATGATACGGGATGAGGAGTATCTCGGCAACTTCAAGAAGGATTATCAGGAAGGGGCTGCGTTCGAGACGGTCGGTCCCGCCGAGAGTGAAAGGGCGTTGGAACTGTTGGCGCAGTCGGATGCTGTTCTTGAGTATAAACGGCGCCGGGAAACCCCTCTCTGGCAGCAGATTCTGATCTCCTGGCTCCCGATGATCCTCCTCTTCGGTTTCTTCTTTTTCTCCATGAGGCAGATCCAGGTTGGTGGAGGACGGGCGCTCAGTTTCGGGAGGAGTCGGGCACGGCGTCTCTCGGAGAGTCAGAAGAAGGTGACTTTTAAAGATGTGGCGGGTGTCGATGAGGCGAAGTACGAATTGGAGGAGATCATCCAGTTTCTGAAGGAACCGAAGAAATTTACGAAACTCGGTGGCCGCATTCCGAAGGGGGTTCTGCTTGTGGGGGCTCCAGGGACCGGCAAGACACTCCTCGCCAAGGCGGTTGCCGGCGAGGCGGGCGCCCCGTTTTTTTCAATCTCCGGTTCTGACTTTGTAGAGATGTTTGTTGGCGTCGGGGCCTCGCGGGTTCGGGATCTTTTTGAACAGGGAAAAAAGAATGCCCCCTGCATCATCTTTATTGATGAGATTGATGCCGTGGGTCGTCATCGCGGCGCCGGTCTGGGTGGTGGTCATGATGAACGAGAACAGACTTTAAATCAGCTCCTCGTTGAGATGGACGGGTTTGAGTCGAATGAAGGGGTTATTATCATGGCGGCGACAAACCGCCCGGATGTCCTCGATCCGGCGCTTCTTCGTCCGGGTCGTTTTGATCGTCGTGTCGTCGTCAATCGTCCTGATCTGAAAGGTCGGGAAGAGATTCTCAAGGTTCATGCGCGGCGGACCGTGCTGGCGTCGGAGGTTGAGCTTTCAGTGGTGGCTCGCGGAACTCCCGGTTTTTCGGGAGCCGATCTGGAGAATCTCGTCAACGAGGCGGCATTGAATGCGGCGCGGTATGACAAACCCTCTGTTGAAAAGATCGACTTTGAACTGGCGAAAGACAAGGTCCTTATGGGACTCGAGCGAAAGAGCATGATCCTGTCCGAGGAGGAGAAGCGACAGATTGCCTACCATGAATCAGGACATGCACTCATTGCCAAGCTCCTTCCCGGGAGTGATCCGGTTCACAAGGTGACGATCATTCCGCGTGGGATGGCGCTCGGGGTGACACAACAGCTTCCGATCGACGAGAGGCATATCCATTCCAAGACGTATGCCGAGAACCGGATTGCCGTTCTCATGGGGGGGCGGTGTGCCGAGGAGTTGATCTTCAAGGAACAGACGACCGGTGCTGGAGATGATATTGAGAAAGCGACCGCGCTGGCCCGGAAGATGGTCTGTGAATGGGGAATGAGCGAGCTGGGACCTTTGAGTTTTGGTCAAAAGGAGCAGGAGATTTTTCTGGGGCGTGATTTTGCCCAGCATCAGGAATACAGCGAAAATACCGCGATCAGGATTGATGAACAGGTTTCCAGCCTCGTAAATCGTAACTACGAAAAGACCAAAAAAATTCTGGAAGAGAACCGTGCAACCCTTGACCGCTTGGCCAAGGCACTCCTGGAGTGGGAATCTCTCGATGGGGATCAGATTGATCGTCTGATCCGCAGTGAGGATCTCGGTCCCGTGGTTCATAAAACAACACCACCCCCGCAGAAGCCCTCAAAAATGCCCGAGGAGGCCAGGCCTGAGATACCTCCCGTGTCGGTTTTTCCAGGTTTCAGTAAGGCCTAACTCTATTTTTTATGATCATTGGTGGTCGACAATTTGATTTCTCACGGAACTGTTACGTGATGGGGATCCTGAACGTCACGCCTGATTCCTTCTCCGATGGCGGCCGTTTTATTGACCCCTCCCGGGCATTGGAACAGGCACTCAAGATGCAGGAGGAGGGGGCCGACCTTATTGATATCGGGGCTGAATCGAGCCGTCCCGGTTCCCAACCAACCTCTGCGACTGAAGAGGTCCACCGGCTCCTTCCGGTTATTCAAAGGATTCGCCCCCGCTTGAAAATTCCGCTTTCGGTCGATACGCGCAAGGCGTCTGTCGCGGAAATCATGCTCAAAGAAGGGGTTGATATGGTCAACGACATCTCCGCTTTTTGCTACGATTTTCGGATGGCAGAGCTGGTTGCCCAAACGGGTGTGCCTTCTGTTCTTATGCACATGCGGGGGGAGCCCCAGACGATGCAGAAGGAGGTCCGCTATATCAATGTCGTCTCCGAAATCATTCATTTTTTAAAGAAGCAGATCGAGATCGCCGTCTCGATAGGAGTCGATCGGGGGCGGATTTTGGTTGATCCCGGCATCGGATTTGGGAAGTTGGCGGAGCACAACTTGGAGATCCTCCGTCGCCTCTCTGAATTTCGGCATTTGGAGGCGCCTGTCGTTGTGGGGGCCTCACGCAAAAGCTTTATTCGTCACCTTCTCGGCGTGGAGGATCCGCTCCATCCGGCTGTTCAGAATGGCTCCCAGGCGGTTGCGGCGATTGCTGCGATGAACGGAGCCTCTCTGTTACGCGTCCACAACGTGGCTCCGACCCGCCAGGTCTTGAAGATTGTTGAGGCACTTAAATCAGGGCGGTAGCTACAACTCCTGCTTGAAATCGGGGCGGGGACCATATAGAACCGGTAACTCTATGAACAATACCAAGGAGCGGTCTCTTTTTGGGACAGATGGGATCCGGGGGGTTGCCAATGAGTACCCGATGACCTCAGAGGTCGCCCTCTCTGTCGGAAGGGCACTGGCCTATTTCTTTCGTGGCAAGAAGCATCATCGAAAGGTCTTGATCGGGAAGGACACCCGGCTCTCGGGCTACATGATCGAGACGGCAATCGCCTCCGGCGTCAGTTCCATGGGGGTCGATGTCCTTTTGGTTGGACCAATGCCGACCCCCGCCATTGCATTTTTGACGGGGGGCATGCGGGCGGACGGAGGGGTCATGATATCGGCCTCTCACAATCCGTTTCAGGACAATGGGATCAAACTGTTTGATGCCGAAGGGTTCAAGTTGAGCGATGAGGCTGAGAAACGGCTCGAGGAGCTGGTTTTTTCAGAGGAGCTCACAAAATCTCTTGCGTCGGCCTCCAGCGTCGGAAAGGCATTCCGTGTGGGAGAGGCAAAAGGGCGCTATATTGAGTACCTCAAGGGGACTTTTCCAAGGGATTTTGACCTGGAGGGGGTCAAGATTGTCATCGATTGTGCCCATGGGGCCTCCTATGAGATTGCCCCAACCGTCTTTGAGGAATTGGGAGCGACTGTTTATCCCATTGGAGTTCTGCCAAACGGTACGAATATCAATGAAGGATGTGGTGCCATGAGGCCTACCCTTCTGCAGGAAGAGGTGAAGAGACGGGGGGCTGATTTGGGGATTGCGCTCGACGGGGATGGTGATCGGGCCGTCTTTGTGAATGAGAAGGGGGAGGTGGTTGACGGCGATGCGATTCTTGCGATTTGTGGCGAGGATTTAAACGAGCGGGGGTTATTGAAGGGGAGCACGGTTGTCGCAACGGTCATGAGCAACATCGGACTCGAGGAATACCTTGGTCGATGCGGTGTCAATCTCGTCCGAACATCGGTGGGGGACCGGTATATTATGGAACGGATGAGGCGCGATGGATACCAGTTTGGAGGAGAATCGTCCGGGCACCTTGTCTTCCGCCAGTATTCAACGACAGGAGATGGTATCTTGGCCGGCTTGCAGCTCCTTGCTTTAGTGATGAGGCGGGAGAAGCCGCTTTCGGTATTGGCCGGACATTATAGTGCCTATCCGCAGGTTCTTAAAAATGTGCGAGTTCGGAAGAGAGTGGATCTCAATCTGTATCCCGCCATCCAGGGGAAAATTCAGGAGATTGGGAGGGTGTTGGGAAGAACGGGGCGTCTCCTTGTCCGTTATTCAGGGACTGAGCCGCTTGTTCGTGTGATGATCGAAGGTCGGGATGCAACACATATTGAGAGGATGGCACAGGAGATCGCCTCCTGTGTTTCAGAGCAGTTGTCCTGATTTTCAGGGGTTAGAAATATGGCAAAACTGGGAGTCAATATCGACCATGTGGCCACGCTGCGCCAGGCGCGCGGGACACGCTATCCTGACCCGGTTGCCGCTGCTGTCCAGGCCGAGGAGGCGGGGGCCGATCAAATCACCGTCCATTTAAGAGAAGACCGGCGTCATATTCAGGAGGCGGATGTCCGGATTCTCAAGCGGACCCTGCAGACGGAACTCAATCTGGAGATGGCCCTGACCGAGTCGATGATTCGTTTTGCGAAGGAGGTTGGTCCTCACAGTGTGACCCTTGTTCCGGAAAAAAGGGAGGAGTTAACGACGGAGGGGGGGCTTGATCTTCTGAAGCTTCAGAGGCGGCTCCGTGACTCGGTGCCTGATCTCCAAAAATCGGGGATACGGGTCAGTCTTTTCATCAATCCTGATCGAACCTCGATTGAAATCGCAAAGGAATTGGGGGTTGATGCGATTGAGATTCATACGGGGCGTTATGCCGAGGTGACTTCCCCATCGGAAGTTGAACAGGAACGGGAGGTTTTAAGGGAATCGGCGAGGCTGGGACATTCCCTTGAGCTTTGGGTTGCCGCCGGACATGGATTGAACTATCAAAATACAGCCCCCGTTGCGGCGATTTCAGAAATTGTCGAATTCAACATTGGTCATGCAATTATCGCTCGCGCCCTGTTTGTCGGGATAGGGCAGGCGGTACGTGAAATGAAAAAGATTGTTGAGGGAAGGACATGAGAATCGCGACACGGGAAGAGATCCTCAAGGCAGACCAGCTTGCTTCTACCAAATACAAGATTCCGGAGTCTCTCTTGATCGACAAGGCTGGAACGGGGGCGGCCGAGGTTGTCCTAAAAAAATTCCCTTCCCTCAAGCGTGTCCTCGTTGTGGCGGGAAAGGGAAAGAATGGAGGAGATGGCCGGATTTTCGCCAAACGGCTTAAAGAAAAGAGCATCGACTGCCATCTCTTGTCCTGGTTTGATTCACAGAACAACTGGAGACAGCTGATTCAGGACTCCGATCTGATTGTGGATGCGCTCGTGGGGGTTGGTCTTTCAAAGCCGTTGAAAGGAAGCGAGAAGGAGCTTGTTGAAACGATCAACCAGTCATGCAAAAAAGTGGTGGCGCTTGATATCCCGTCGGGCCTGTCGGCCGATCAGGGAAGGGCTTGTGGTGTCTCCATTAGGGCCGATCTTACCTGTACCTTTGGACTGCCGAAGGTTGGGCTTTATATTGGGGATGGTCCTGATTACGCCGGTAAGGTCGTTTCGGTCGATATCGGTTATCCCTCCTCGCTTCTTGACGAGGTTGGAATTCGTGGACGGGTTATTTCACCTGAGGATTTCAGCTCTTTCTTAAGACCACGTCGTGCGGATAGTCACAAGGGGAGCTACGGCCATTTTCTTTTAGTGGGTGGATCGACAAACCGCCTGGGGGCCCCTTTAATGGCGGCTCGGGCGGCGCTTCGGACCGGGGCAGGACTCGTGACGCTCGCGCTTCCTGATCGTTGTTATCAAAAGATTCCACGTGGTCTTCTCGAGGTGATGTACGAACCGCTCCCTTCGAGTCCCGTGGGACGACTGACCGTCAAGGCGCTTAAACCGCTTGTTGATTTGATGGAGGAAATGGGGTGCGTCGCGATCGGTCCGGGGCTCGGGGTCACTCCGGATATCCGTAAAATTGTGCTGGAGGTGATCAAAAAAGGAAATTCACCGGTTGTTCTGGACGCGGATGCGATCAATGCCCTGGAGAGGGTCGTTGATGAACTGAGGCGAGTTCGCAAGCCTCTTGTTTTGACACCTCACCCGGGGGAGATGGGGCGGCTTGCCGGAAAGTCGTCGGCCGCCGTTCAGGAGGATCGCCTGGGGACCGCCAGAGATTTCGCAAAGCGATACGGTTGCCATCTCGTTTTGAAGGGGGCGGGAACAATCGTTGCGACACCCGAAGGGGATTATTATGTGAACCCGACCGGAAATCCCGGCATGGCGACGGCCGGGATGGGGGATGTATTGACTGGCATGTTGGGGGCCCTTATTTCAGGGGTCTCAACCGGCGCAATGGAGGGGGCACTTCTTGAGGCGATTTTGGGTTCTGTGTACCTTCATGGGCTTGCGGGTGATAAGGTTCGCGGTCGACTGGGGGATCGTGGTTTTCTGGCCTCGGATGTTATTGAAGAGATTCCTCTTGCCTTTCGGGAATTGACAGGATGTTGATAAAGGCCCATCTGCGGCGTTGCCTGCTTCGCCCACAATCCTCACGTACCTACAAGTACGCTCCGGTTGCGCTCTTGCAGGTGCCTTGCATCTGGACCTTTCTCAACATCCTGTGAGAAAGGGAGATGTGCCAATAGAATGAGATTTATCTCCCACTCTCCAGAAGAGACAAAAAAAATTGCAGTTCAATTTGTACGGGAACTGAGTCTCGGGAACGTCATTGGTCTCAAGGGGGATCTTGGCAGTGGCAAGACAACTTTTGTTCAGGGGATGGCTCAGGGGCTTGGGATCGATGACCGCCATTACGTGAATTCTCCCACCTTTACGCTCGTCAATGTTTACGGTCCGTTAGTTCATGTCGATCTCTACCGGATTGAAAGTCCAATAGAGCTTGCAAGTTTGGGACTGGAGGATTATCTCGGCAGTCATATCGTTGTTATTGAATGGGCGGAGAAATTTGATCAGAAAACCGATCGGGAGGTCTTCATCAGATCGGCCAACCCGATGAAAGAGGGGGAGAGGCAAATTGAGATCGTTTGACCTTGTGGTGATCGGTGGGGGGCCTGGGGGGTATGTTGCCGCTATTCGTGCAGCCCAACGGGGGTTCAAGGTTGCCCTTGTTGAAAAAGGAGAACTGGGGGGAACCTGTCTCCACCGAGGTTGCATCCCTTCCAAGGCGTATCTTGCCGCCGCTGAAATGATCGAAAGCGCTCGAAGGGCCGAAAAAGTCGGGATCCATTTTGATCCTCCCCGGATCGATTTTGCCAAGCTGGTTCAAGGTAAAGATGAAAAGGTGAAGAGACTCGAGTCCGGGATCGCAGGTCTCATTAAAGGGAACAAGATTGAATTTTTTCAGGGGGAGGGGCGTCTTGAGGCGGTTGATAAGATTCTTGTTGGTGCCGAGACGCTATCGGCTCGGCAAATCCTGCTCGCAACAGGGACGCAGCCGATCCGTCCGACGGCCTTTCTATTTGACGGCCAATCGATTTTAACGACCGATGAGTTGTTCAAGCTCAAATCTCTTCCGGGGCGTCTCCTTGTGGTGGGTGGAGGGGTTATCGGCTCTGAAATCGCCTGTGCCTTTAATCTCCTTGGGTCCAAGGTCACCGTCGTGGAATTTCTGTCCGAGATCCTGCCTCAGGAGGGGGGGCTTGCCTCACGCACCCTCAAATCAATCTTTGAAAAGAGAGGGGTCGTCCTTCGAACCGGTATCAAAGTCGAGAAGATGGAAAAGAAGGGGAGTGAGGTGGTCTCAATCCTTTCCAGCGGAGAGGAGATAGCTGCCGATATTGCCCTCGTCGCTATTGGTCGAACGGTTGGGGCTGATCGATTGGGGCTGGCCAAGTTAGGCATTGAGCTCCAAAACGGGTTTGTCAAGGTGAGTGAATGGCTTGAGACCTCGGTTCCGGGAATCTTTGCGATCGGGGATCTCATTGGATCAACCTTGCTTGCTCATGGGGCGATGGCAGAGGGGATCTGTGCGGCAGAGAACATGACCGGTCATGAGAAGGTGATTGATTATTCGGCCGTTCCCCGGATCACCTACACGATTCCCGAGATTGCCTCGATCGGCAAAAAGGAGGCGGAGCTCAAATCATCAGGACTTTCCTACAAGGTGGGTCGGTTCTCCTTTATCGCCAATGCCAAGGCGATCGTGCATGAAGAGACAGAGGGATTTGCAGAGATCTATGTCGCCACCGACGAAAAGATCTTAGGGGCTGTTGTCTGCGGGGCGCATGCCTCGGATATGATCCAGGAGGTGGCGCTTGTGATGAGAAACGGCTTGTCGGTCAGGGCCCTGACCGGAACGATCCACGCCCATCCGACACTCATGGAGATCCTCTACGAATCGGCGGAAGACTCCTTGGGGGAGGCGATTCATAAGATGGGGAGAAAAGGGATTAGCACGGCCTCAAATTGAACTCAGATGGCATCAGGTCGGCGTTCATGACAACCTCGGTTGCCAATGCGGCGGACGCACTTATAAAGAATCCAAACGGTGCAATTGAACGGTAAAGATTTTTAATTGAAGTGGGAGTCATGAATTGCCTGGGAGATAGTATAGCCCTGGCAGCCCCCATTATTGCAACACCAGAAGCAATCGATAGAATTAAATTCAGGGTGGAAAACTCTCTCTGTCTTCTATGTCCATAATAAGAGAATGCTGAAGAGGATGCGGCGCTAAGGCTCATAAAGCATCCCATCAAGGCGGTTACAACCCCTTGGCGCCCCCCCATTAGAAAACCTCTTCTAATAAATACCAATGATCCTACTCCACCTGCCAGACCGGCCCCAACCAATGGTTGTTCTAGACTACGAACTGATCTATAGCATGATCCAAAATAGGGATTAGTTGAACCGTCGCCGGGTTTGGACTCTTGCGGCAAATATTGAGGGTTTGGGTCCCCCTGTCTTTCTAGCTTATCAACGAGTCTTGGGGATGTCATTTTAGTTCTCCTTATGTTTTAATGGATAATACCGACGGCAAGGTCATCGATATTGAATAAATAAGGTTGCTCGATTTCTTTCATGCTTATCCGAAAAGTGTACCAAGAGTCCTCGGAGAGGCAAAAACACAGGCGGTAAGAGCTCGATGGAACCGGGAGTCTGGATCATGTCGGCGGTTATCCGCCTCCGCCAGAAAACCCTTCCGTCTTGCGGCAGGGATGAATGGTCAGGAGATCCGAAGCATTGGCAGAGGAGGGTCGATGGCTACGGGGATTCCGCCAAGAAACCCCGCGGTCTTGCCGCGGGGAGCTTCATTTCGACTGGCTCCGCCCCCAGTAGTCAACGGAGTAATAGATAAGAAGCCCTACGGAGTAATAGATAAGAAGCCCTACAAAGATAAGGGCCATACCGCCTTTGACTAACTGGTTTGTCTTGGTCTCTACTCTCTTTATCGCAACATGATAGTTTGCCCTTAGATCGCCCCAATGTCTGTCAAGTTCAGTAGAAGGTGCAAATCGTTGCCGCTGACCTGCGCTATACGCCATGCTAAACAGCTGATGATATTGAAAAGCAGCACGAACAGCGCTTATTACGCTGATGGCTATTCCTGTGGCTACGGTCGCCGCTGCAACCCCTTGGATCGGCGTGTCGATCCGAATCGGGCAAGAAGATCGAGATTGATTTACAGGTCTCATTTTGTTTTTCCTCCTTAATGAAAAATTCTGTGCACCAACATCAATGAAGTCATCGGTTGTCTCGGATGAAGGTTGCTCAAGCGAGCCTAAAGAACGTACCCTCAGAGGGTACGACTCCCCAGCGGGGGGGCAGGTTTTGCAGAGACCGGTTCCCTCCTCCCCGGAGGCCTCACGGTTATTTCCCTCGAAGTACTTGGCCTTGCCGGCCGGACTCCTCCTCTTTGGGACGGTTATGACCGCCGTTGCGCTATCCGCCGCTCGCCAGAGGGTGGCGAATCGATTATTAGAGGGGGTTGAAAGACAGTTCCTCTCCAAAGGAATGATTCGCAGATTTGATCTCATTGATATCCTTTCTGTAATAACCGGGAGACGACTCTCCCCACGCAGTGATGAAAGAGGTCTTGCCTTGGTCCGTTTCCTCTCAAGGGATCCCGATTTTGATCCAAGGTTTCTCTCTTTTTATCAGCGGGACATGAGTCGATGGATTTTTCATCAGTATCCCGAGCTTGAAGAGGTCTGTCGTCTTGCCGACAAGGGGGATCTTCGTCCCTGGGTTCGTGAGCAGGTGCAACATTTTGGGATAGGGCTGGAATTACTTGAGATGCCAATCGGATACAGGGCTGGTCCTGCGATTAACAGGACCGTTTGGCAAGCAATGGCAGCCTCACTCCTTCCTTGAAAGCTGCTCGAAACTCCCCTTGAGAGTTATTCTATGCTGATTTAAGGATTCCACCGATGCTGGTTGTTCAGAAATACGGAGGCACCTCTGTTGCGGGTACAGAGCGGATCCGGAATGTTGCGGAGCGTGTCAGGCAGAGCCGACACAAGGGGAACAAGGTTGTCGTCATTCTCTCTGCCATGGCGGGGGAGACGAACCGGCTTGTCGATCTGGCCAAGCAGGTTTCTAAAGAACCAGACGGGCGTGAATATGACCAGCTTGTCTCGACAGGGGAACAGGTAACGATCGCCCTCCTGGCGCTCACCCTCCAGTCGATGGGGGTCCCGGCCCGCTCCTTTCTGGGACATCAGGTACGGCTCCTGACGGATTCGAGCTTTTCGAAGGCCCGGATCAAGTCGATTGATGCAGAGATCATCCATAAGGAATTGAACAAAAACACCGTTGTGGTGATTGCCGGTTTCCAGGGGACCGATCCTGAGGGAAATATTACGACGCTCGGACGCGGAGGTTCGGATACGACTGCCGTTGCGATCGCGGCCGCCCTCAAGGCAGACGCCTGCGAGATTTATACCGATGTCGATGGGGTCTACACGGCCGATCCGAGGGTTTGTCCGGAGGCGCGTCTGATCCCGATTATCACCTATGAGGAGATGCTGGAGCTTGCCTCTTCGGGGGCAAAGGTCCTGCAAAGTCGTTCGGTGGAGCTTGCGGCGAATTACCGGGTTCCGGTCTGGGTTAAATCAGCATTCCTGCCGGTTAAAAAAAACGGCAGTAAAGGAGGAGGGACACTTGTGACAAACAGAGCGATGGAAGAGATGGTGGTCAGCGGCATTGCCCATGACCGTAATGAGGCAAAGGTCGCCGTACGAGGTCTGGCCGATCGTCCGGGCGTTGCCGCCCGTCTTTTTGCCCCGCTGGCAAAGGCGGATATCAATGTTGACATGATTGTCCAGAACATCAGCGAGGACGGTTATACTGATCTGACCTTTACTGTTTCGAAGATCGAACTGCCAAAGGCGCTCAGGATCATGCACCAGCAGGTTCGGAAAATTGGTGCCCAGAAGATTGAGGCGGATGAGAAGATCGCCAAGGTTTCTATCGTTGGCGTCGGGATGAAGAGTCATGCCGGTGTCGCCTCCAGGATGTTCGAGACGCTGGCGAGAGAGGGTGTGAATATCCAGATGATCTCCACCTCAGAGATCAAGGTTTCGGTCGTCATCCGCGAGGCCGAGATGGAGAAGGCCGTCAGGGCCCTTCACAAGGCGTTTGGTTTGGGCAAAAAATGAAGAAAAAAATTGAATTATATGACACCACCCTTCGTGATGGGGCTCAAGGGGAGGGGATCAGCTTTTCGGTCGAGGACAAGATTCGGATCTCCGAGAAGCTCGATGAGATCGGAGTCCACTACATTGAGGGGGGATGGCCCGGATCGAATCCGAAGGATGACGAATTTTTCAGTGCAGCCCCCTCCCTCAAAAGGGCAAAGCTGGTTGCCTTTGGGAGCACGCGTCGCAAGGGGGTTAAGGCGGCGAACGATCCTGTTTTGAACAGCCTGCTCAAGGCCGGTACCTCTGTCATCACCATTTTTGGGAAGAGCTGGGACCTGCATGTCAAGAAGGCGTTGGGAGTCTCTCTCCAAGAGAACCTCGATATCATCACCGATTCGATCGACTATCTGAAGGGACGCGTGAAGGAGGTGATCTTTGACGCCGAACATTTCTTTGATGGTTATAAGGCGAATCCCTCCTATGCCGTTCAGGTCATTAAGGCAGCTAGTCAGGTAGGGGCCGACACGATTGTGCTCTGCGACACGAATGGAGGATCATTACCCGATGAGGTCAGCAAAATTATTCAGATTGTCCGAAAACGGTTTGATCGACCTCTCGGAATTCACTGTCACAACGACGGTGAGCTTGCGGTGGCCAACTCGCTTGCGGCCGTTTCGAGCGGTGTCGTTCAGATTCATGGGACGATCAACGGGATCGGGGAGCGTTGTGGCAACGCAAATCTCATTTCCATTATCCCTAATTTGAAACTCAAATGTGGAATCTCTTGTGTAACCACGGAACAATTAAAAAATTTGAGGGAGATTTCTCATTTTGTTGATGAACTGACCAACCGGAATCCCTGGAGTCAGCAGCCGTTTGTAGGTGATTCCGCATTCGCCCATAAGGGGGGAATTCATGTCAGCGCCGTTATGAAGCATAGTGCAACCTATGAACATATTGATCCCTCGGTTGTTGGAAACCGTCAACGGGTTCTGATTTCAGAACAGGCCGGACAGTCCAATGTCTTGCAGAAGACGGCTGCCAAGGGTCTCAAATTAGGATCGGGAGACCCGATGGCTAAAAAGATCGTTGAACAGATCAAGGCGCTGGAAGGGCAGGGGTATCATTTTGAGGCGGCCGAGGGTTCCTTTGAACTGCTGGTCCAAAAGGCGCTCCATCAAAAGAGAGATTTCTTCAGGCTGATCGGTTTTCGTGTGATTGACGAAAAAAAATCACAGGGTGAGAAATCCCGCTCCGAGGCAACGATTCATATCGAGGTCGATGGCCAGAAGGAACATACCGCCGCTGAGGGGGAAGGGCCGGTGAATGCGATGGACAACGCCCTTCGCAAGGCGCTGGAGCGGTTTTACCCCCAGTTGAGGGAGGTTCGCTTGATTGATTATAAGGTCCGTGTCCTGCCGGCCGGAAAAGGGACCGCCTCGCTTGTTCGTGTCCTCATTGAATCGACCGATGGCACAGAAAAATGGGGCACGGTCGGCGTCTCTGAAAATATCATTGAGGCGTCCTGGCTCGCGCTCGTTGATTCGTTGGAATATAAACTAATGAGAAACTGACAGGAGGTTGACAAAGGCTCATCTCAGGCCCGGTGACTCCTTAGTAGGCAAATATCACGATAGGGGCACCAAGGTTCGCACGGTTCCGGTTTTGAGGCAAAGTGTTCGCGTCGGATTTCCTGTACAATTGAGACAACGTTCCCGTTGGCTGTCTTGAAAAGAGCCTCCCATTCCGCTGATGGGACGAGCGAGGACGATCGGGGATGAATCTCAAGATTCTCCGGCAATTGATCGGCGTGAATGATCCCCTTGTCACAGGTCAGATCGGAAAGGTGATAGTAGAGCCCGCCGATCGGTTCATGGTCTGGTAGGAGCAGCTGTTTGACGGCCATGATATAAAGGGGGAGTTGCAGTGATTGCCCCTTCCGGATCTGATTGCCCGTGATCTTTTGTGAGCCGGTCTTGTAATCAATGACCAGAAAGCGCTTCCGGTTTGGATCGATATCAATCCGGTCGATCCGTCCCTTGATCTTGATTGGATTGTTCGTGCCATCCGGGATTGAGAGGGACTCAAACCTCCACTCAAAATAGGACGGTTTCAGTGAAGAGTGTGGCCTCTCTTTTTTTTCTTCGATCTCCTTCTCAAAAAAATGGAACAGGGCTCGTTCCATTCGTATCCTCTGGTGTTCAATCAGTACAGGGATCAGGTCGGTCCGCTCCGCAGTGACCTTCTTCAGTTCATGAGCAAGGAGAGGGAGGAGATCTTCTCTTTTTTTCAGGCATTTTTTGAAGGTTCCTTCAAGGATGGCATGGAGAATGGAGCCAATTTCAAGGGGGGTCAGTTCCGGTCCGCTGATTTGTGGTGGTTTAACCTTTAAATAAGTGGAGGCATAGAAACGAAAAGGACAAAGAAGATAGTCCTCCAGTTCTGAAGGGGTGAAACAATGAGACTCTATCCATTCGTCAAAAGAGGGAGGACTCATTATCTTCGCCTTCTCCTGAAAGCAGGCAAAAGGAGAAGTCCCGCAACAAATCCACCGATGTGGGCGTAGTATCCGATCCCTCCGGATGCATTTGGAGGTGCGAGCTGCACATGAAGAAACTGGATGAGGGCCCAGCCCGTGAGGACGATCCAGGCAGGGAGAATAGCCGTCCTTAGGAAGTAGAAGACCGGGATGAGCACCTTCACCTTTGCCTTAGGGGCTATCCAGAGATACCCCCCCAGGACGCCGGCAATCGCACCGGAGGCGCCGACCATCGGGATCTCTGAATTGAAATTGGCATAAACTTGGGTGAAGCTCGCGATGATTCCGCAGAGTGTGTAAAAGATCAGGAAACGGACCGGTCCCAGTCGATCCTCCACATTGTCACCAAATATCCAAAGATAGAGCATGTTGCCAATCAGGTGGAGAATTCCTCCATGAAGGAACAGACTCGTGAAGGTCGTTACAATCGGGATTGGTCCCATCGAAAAGGGGAGGTTTCCGCCCCGTTTGAACTCCAGAGGAATGACGGCAAATTCATAGAGGAGTCGGTTGGAGCCGGGAGGAGGCAGGAGAAGTTGATAGGCAAAAACAGAGGCGTTGATAAGGATCAAAAGAATTGTAACAAACGGGAAGTGTCGCGTTTTCTGGATGTCCTGATAAGGGATCATGGCCGTCTTCTATACATGCTGCAGTGCTTCTAAACAAGCGTTGCCCGATTGACAGCCATCAGGCCCCCTGCTAGATCGAGCCCTATGCCTCTTCAATTGATCTCCAAAGGTTCATCAAAAAAGAAAACGGCAAAAAATCTCCCGGAGGTTCGGGACAGCCTCATTGAAAGTGCCGGCAAGATTTCCGCCAACATGCTCGGAATGGTTTCACGGGTTGGGGGGCAGATCTACTCACTTCTTTTTCTTTCACGAAATCCTCTCTCTCTCGACCAGATTTCCGAACAGCTTAGGCTTTCCAAGGGGAATATCAGTGTCAACGTCCGGATGCTCGAGGAGGCGGGACTCGTCCGCAAGGTTTGGGTTAAGGGAGACCGCAGGGATTTTTATGAGGCCCATCGCGATTATCCTCGAAAACTTCTGAAAGAGTTTTTTGACCGTGTTCGAAAAGGGATCGAGGACTCGACCCGGGTTATTAACCGGTGTCAAACCGAACTCGAAGAGGCCTCGGCGGGATTGAAGGGGGAGGAGGCCGAAGACGCCTTGTTTATGAAATTACAGTTGGAGCTTCTTTTGGCTTTCTATGGGGCTGCCAGCCGTATTTTTGATGATTTTTATCAGGGACGAGAGGTTGACACCGACCTCCTGAGGAAGGCAATTCTCGAATAGCCGTGAGGTCCATCCCAATCATCCTTCTCTTGCTGTTTGCTGCCTGTTGCACACCTCAAGCCGAGCAGGTTGCGCGCCATTTTGCGAATGCCTACTATCAACGTATTGATCTGGAGCAGGCAGAAAAGCTGACCGACGGATTGGCACGTGACAAAGTTGAAAAAGGGCTCCTGTTGACGCGGGGGCAGACCATTGATTCGACGACTCGTCCACCGGAGGTTAAAATCAAATTGCTTCAGGGCGACCGAAAGGGTGACGAGGGAGTTTATCTCTTTTTGCTCCAGATCCAGCCGGATCAGTTCGAGGAGATTCGTAAGGAGGCCCGTATTCGGGTCCGTTTGAAGGGGGGAGAGTGGAAAGTCACCCAATTTTCGGAACATGAGATTGAAAAAAGCGATGAATGACAGTCCTTTTCAGCATTGTGAGGCGATTGCCAGGCGGCACGATGAAAATTTTCCGGTGGGGTGGTTTATTCCGCGGCCTCTCCAGAAGTATGTTTTTGCCCTTTATGCCTTTGCGCGAACGGCCGATGATTTTGCGGATGAGATTTCCTTAAATGGGAACCGGCTTGAAAAATTGGATATCTGGGGTCGAAAACTGGAAGAGGCGGTGAGGGGAAAGGCGGACCACCCGATTTTTTTGGCCCTTTCCGAGACCTTTCAGAAAACGGAGATTCCTCCCTCCCTGTTGGCTGATCTTTTAACTGCTTTTCGATGGGATGTTGTCAAAAACCGATATCAGACGTTCAAAGAACTGGAGGAGTACTGTCGCTATTCAGCCAACCCGGTCGGTCGGGCGGTCCTTTACCTCTTTGGTTATCACGATCCCGAACTCCATCGACTTTCCGACAAAATCTGCACCGGTATCCAGCTTGTAAATCACTGGCAGGATATTGCGATCGATCTCAAAAAAGAACGTGTTTACCTTCCGGAGGAAGATCTGGTCCGGTTCGGTTATTCGTTGAATGACTTGCAAGAGGGGAGGCTTAATCGGTTTTTTCGGGAGATGATGGCCTTTCAGTTTGAGAGGACGCGAAACCTGTTTGCCGAAGGGCGACCATTGCTCAAACATCTGCGTCGACGCTTGCGCTGGCAGGTGGAGTTGATGTGGGCAGGACCTCTTGAAATCCTCAAAAAAATTGAAAAAGTGGAATTTGATGTTTTCCGTTCCAGGCCTGTTCTCACGAAGAGAGAGCTGGCCTTTCTCTTTCTTCATCAACGATTGGGGCGTTCATGAATTCAAACTCTGCGAGCTATGCCATTGCGCAAAAGAGTGGGTCGAACTTTTTCCCCTCCTTCCGGTTTCTGCCACTTGAGCAAAGGGAGGCCCTTTCTGCTGTTTATGCCTTCTGCCGCCTCGTAGATGATGAGGTGGATCAGGCGACGGATGAGAAGCGCGCAAGACAGCAATTGCACCAATGGAAGGGGCGGCTTCTCGCCTGTTATCGCGGTCCGCTGAATGAAGAATTTCCTTTTTTAAGGGAGTTACGGCAGGCCATTGAACGGTTTGAAATCTCGGAGAAATATTTTTTGGACCTCCTGACGGGCGTTGAAATGGACCTCTCAAAAAAGAGGTATGAAACTTTTCGGGATCTCGAGATTTATTGTTATCATGTGGCTGGAACCGTTGGATTGATGTGCAACCAGATTTTTGGTGGTCGGTCTGAGGCCCATGGGCATTATGCACGTCTCCTGGGGACCGCCCTTCAGCTCACCAATATTATTCGCGATGTGGGGCAGGATCTTCAATCGGGGCGCATCTACCTTCCCCTGGAGGACCTCTCCCTTTTCGGTTATTCACAAAAAGAACTTGAGGGACGAATCCAAAATGAGAGGTTCATTCGCTTGATGGAGTTTCAGTCGGCCCGTACGCACGGTTTTTTTCAGGAGGCCCGCAATGCGCTCTCATGCAGAGAGAGGAAGGGTGTTGTCCCGGCGGAGATGATGCGATCGTTTTACGAGGCCCTTTTAAAGAAGATCGAGAGAAAGCGATTTCCTGTCTTGAGAAAAAAGGTTTCTCTTTCACCTCCCGAAAAAGGGTTCCTTTTGGCCCGGGTTTGGCTGGGATCGCTCTTGTGAAGAAAGAAATTGTTATTCTGGGAGGGGGGTGGGCCGGGCTCACAGCGGCCGTAGAGCTCTCTTCGCATGGTCATCAGGTGACGCTTTTTGAGAAGAGAGGTCATTTGGGGGGACGCGCCTACTCCTTTCGCGATCCCGCAAGCGGTTCTGTTCTGGATAACGGGCAACATCTCTTCATGGGTTGCTACAGCGGGACCAAGCGGTTTCTTGAAAAAATCGGGCGTCTGGACGATCTCCATTTTCAAAATAACTTTCGGGTTGATCTTACGGGCCCCGCAAGGAACAGGCCGGTTCGATTACAGGCATGGCCTCTTCCGGCTCCGTGGCACCTTTTGGGAGGGCTGTTTGGTTTTCAGGGATTTTCGCTTCAGGAGAAGGTCTCCTTTTTGAATCTTCGCAAGGCTCTCCAGAATGAACCGCTGCCGACAGACATCGCGCTTCCACGGTGGCTTGAACAAATGGGCCAATCCAAGAGGGTTCAGGAACGTTTTTGGAACCTTCTGGCCTTGGCTGCTCTGAACGAAGAACCACGACTTTGCTCCGCAAAACTTTTCCAGTCGATGCTTCACGAGGCGTTTGTTTCAGGAAGAAAAGGGGCGGTGATCGGGTTTTCGAGAGTAGGGCTTTCCGATCTCTATGCCGAACCGGCGGCTGAATTTATCCAGAAAAAGGGAGGGCATCTTTTTCTTAAAACAGCGGTGACCCGCCTTCATTTTTCTGGGCAAGAACTGAGTGAAGTTGAACTGGAAGGAGGACGGAGGATCGCGCCAGAGGTTGTGATCCTGGCGGTTCCTTTCTCCTCCTTGAAGAAGCTCTTGCCCGAATCGATCCTCTACAAGGATCCTTTTTTTCAGCCGATTCATAAACTACAATCCTCACCGATTGTTTCCATCAATCTCTGGTTTGATCGCGACTTTATTCCGAACGACTTCCTCGGATTCTGGGGAACCTCGATTCATTGGTTATTTAACAAGGGACAAATTCTTCATGACAAAGGGGCTCCCTATTATTCCGTTGTGATGAGCGGGGCACGCAACGAACTTCTGATCCCCGGTCCGACACTCGTTCAGATCGCGCTGCGGGAATTGTCTCAGATTTTTCCGGAGGCTGTTAAGGCTAAACTTTTACATTCTCACGTGATGAAGGAGCCGGAGGCGACCCTCTCGCCGGCGGTTGGTGTTAATCCAATGAGGCTCCCACAGAGAACACCCTACAAAAATCTCTTTCTGGCGGGAGATTGGACCGACACCGGTCTTCCTGCCACGATTGAAGGGGCTGTTCGGTCTGCCTACCGAGCAGTCGCCTCCGTAGAGGGTTAATCCGGAATAATGACTAACGTATCAATCTGTCCCGTTAATCCACTCTCCACCTGCAAGGTCCCTTTCGGATTACTTGCATCGGGGTTAAAGGTCCCCAGTATGTACTGGTTATCGCCAAAGCGGAGCCCGTTGAAAAACCATTTCGTTGAGTTCCGGGGGTCTTTCATGAGCTCGTAGACCTCGATGCCGGTCAGGATCGGGGTTGCATTTCCAACCTCGAGGAGTTCATAGGTCCCATCGGTTACGTTGAAGGCGGAATAGGGGAGACGATTTCCGATTGCCCATCCGTTAGAGACAATTTCATCATCGGCCGAGAGGCGGGTAATTCGCTTGTTTCCGTTCCCGTCATAGTTCTCCTCGACCCGGGCAATGGCGGAGCGTGTGGAGCGGCTCGCGTTACCGGAAAATTCACACCACTGGCTGTTGATATTCATGTTCGTTGGCAGGTTGGCGGCCGTGCAGACGCTTCCTGTCGAGGTTTTATCTACCTGATTATTGTAGCAGCTGGACGAGGTGTCAAAGGTTCCTCCCAAAGCGGTACAGGCCGACGATGTCGTTGCATCGAGCCTGAGGGTTGTGGTGCCGATGTGGCAATAGGAAGAGCCCGGAGTGCCGTTGCTGCAGATATCACAACGCCACTCACTGGCGTTTTTCTCATAGATATCACCGACCACGTAAATTTCGTTCAAGCCGTCGCTATCTTGATAGTCGGACAACAGGATCTTTTCCGGCTGATTGCCGCCTCCCATCATCGCCTTGGCTTCGGTACAGCGACTCTTACGAGTCGCATCGCTCAAGGGATTATTGTCGTCGTCATAGTTGATGTACGCCCAAATATCGATATTGCAGTCGGCAATCTGCGTTGAGCGTGAGGAGCCGGTTGAGGCAGGGTCAAATCGGAAGAGGCAGGAGTCGTCCCACTCAGGTGCCTTGGCAATGAGGGGATCAGGGCCGTAAAACAGGATCTGCCCTATGCAGTAGTCGTTGGAGGAACTGCAGTTTTCAAGTTTTGATTCAATTGGGGCAAAGGTGTAGTCCCACCAGCCACTCGTAATCTGGATCAGTTCTTCCCACGGCGTGACATAGCGGAAGAAATTGTCTCCCCCGTTATCCTGGTCACCGACCGAGGTATAACCGGTGTACAATACGCCACCATTATTGGTCACGAGAAAACGCTTGAACTGGATGTTGGCGTTGATCACCTCGGTCACATTTCTCGTTGTTGGATTGTACTTATAAAGAAGATTCTTCCAGTTGCCCGGGACATGTGCCGTGTAATAGGCGTTACAGTCATCGTCGAATTGAACCCCTCTCGTTCTCGAGTCCCAGGTGCTTATCTCAATCCCATCGTCGACGCAGATCAGGTCAGCCGGTCCGGTTGCCGAACCGATTTTCTGACTGACATGGAAAAGCTGACAAGTGAAACAGGAAGAGGGGGACCAGGGATCTTTGGCCGTTGTAAGATCGACCACTTTCCCCGTACTGTCGGTGCATTCATTTCTGAAGATCCAGGAATGTTCAAAGGCCAAGAAGACATCACCACACTTGTTCGCTGCCACATAGGAGAGACGGGGGAGCTGTCGGGTTGCCTCACTTCCGGAGTCACCCAATATCTCCATGATCCCCTTGATGCCGGAAGGGGTCACCGCAAAGAGGGGAGAACTGGTATTGGTGGTGAGGGCCTGCTGATCCGAGAGTACTACAAGGCCGGAACTAGAAGAACTGGCGTCTTGCTGGACCGTAAAAAGGGCCTGGGCGTCACTGAGGTCGACGGTGACCGCCAGTTTTTCCGTACCGCAATAACCGCCTCCCTCGGAACACTCACTGCTCTGATTACTGTCATCGGAGTCTCCCGGCTTAGCCTGATTGTTATTGTCTTCTCCTTCCCCTCCTCTTGTCCCGCCAAAACAACCTGAGAGAGAGAAGAAAAAGAGGCCAATTCCCAAAAACAACCTCATTTTCGCTGACACACTATTTTTTTTCATAAGCCCCCCTTTATGTTCGACAACAATTAGACAAAGCAAAACAGAGGCCACACTCTCATAATCGAGATTTCTCCTGCGAGTCTATGATTTTTCAGTGGATTGTTTAATTTGGAACTAAGAGGCCAATGGCAAAAAAGAGTCTTTTTTAACCCACTGACCGTTGAACAATTGACAGGAGGAGACCTTAACTTTAAGACAGATCCTCCCATGGTGAAGATTTATACGAAGACAGGTGATACAGGAGAGACCTCACTCTTTGGCGCAAAGAGGGTCTACAAGTCAGACAGAAGGATTGAGGCGTATGGTTCGGTCGATGAGCTCAATGCGGTGATCGGTCAGGTCCTTGCGGAGAATCCTCCTGATAAAATTGCCGAGGCGTTGGGCAGGATCCAGAACGATCTTTTTGAGATTGGGGCGATCCTTGCTGCGCCTCAGACGTCAAAGGTTGAGGAGAGATCTTTTTTGGAGACAGAGGCGACCCCTTTTTTGGAACAGATGATTGATCAGTTGGAGGCGATGCTGGATCCGCTGAACCGCTTTATCCTCCCTGGTGGCGGGAAGGTTGGGGCGGCCCTACATCTGGCAAGGACTGTTTGTCGCCGCGCAGAAAGAGCCGTTGTCTTTTTGCTGTCCCAAAAGGAGACCGTTCCGACGGAAGTCGTTAAATATTTAAACCGGCTCTCGGATCTTTTTTTTGTGATGGCTCGTTGGGCCAATAAGAAAGAGAACATCCAGGAAACATTGTGGGCGAAGCAAAATAAAGGAACAGGGAGATAAGAAGATATGAAGAGAGAATTGATACCGATGACTCCTGAGGGGTTGAAAAAGCTCCAGGAAGAGCTGAAATATTTGAAGGCGGTTGAGCGTCCGAAGATCGTTGCTGAGATCGAGGCGGCCCGTGGGCACGGAGATCTCTCTGAGAATGCGGAGTATGAGGCGGCCAAGGAAAAACAGGCCCTGACCACCAAAAAAATCGCTGAATTGGAGAACAAGATTACGCAGGCTCATGTGATTGATCCTTCCCAGATCGATGCGAGCAAGATTGTTTTTGGAGCGATTGTCACACTATCGGATACGGAGACAGGAGATCAGGTCTGCTACCAGATTGTCGGCGCGGATGAATCGGATGTTCGAAACGGGAAGATTTCGGTGATCTCTCCGATTGCAAAATCACTGATTGGCAAGAAAATTGGAGATGAAGTACGGGCAACAACGCCTCGTGGTGTGCGGGAGTTTCAGGTCCTGGCGATCCGCTACGGGTAATCTGTTTCTTTTATGCTACGTGCCATCCTTTTTGATTTTGATGGAGTTCTCTGTGACACGGAGCCCCTTCATTGTCGTCTTGTTCAGGCGGTTCTGCTCTTCCACGGAATCTCACTTTCAAAAGAGGAATACTATCAAGATTACCTAGGGCTTGACGATCGAGCCCTGCTCGAAGCGGTCTTTAAGAAACATGAGAAGCGACTGGATTCGGCACTGCTTGAGGAGATGATGGCTGAAAAGAACAGTGCTTTTTTGAAAGAGACGGTCGGTCATTCGTTGCTCTACCCCAATATCAAGGAACTGATTACCTCTTTGCATCCTGATTATTATATGGGTGTTGTCTCCGGCGCCCTCAAGAATGAAATCCTGTCGATCCTCTCCGGAGAGGGATTGATGCCAATGTTTCAGGTTATTGTTGCGGCGGATGATGTCAAAAAATGCAAGCCAGATCCGGAAGGGTACCAGGCGGCGCTTAATCTGTTAAATCGTGATCATGTTCCGGAGTCAGAGATTCTGCTTCCCAATGAGTGTCTGGTGGTTGAAGATTCTCCCTGGGGGATCGAATCGGCCAAGGCAGCCGGCATGAAGTGTCTGGCGGTAGCGACCTCATACAAAAAGGAACAATTAAATGCCGCTGACTGGATCTTGGATCGTGCGGATAGTCAATTAAGAGATATCCTCCTGCATTTTTCTTGACTTTCCGCGCTACGGCGCTATCAATAATGGAAATTAGCTAGTAATATCAAATGTTTAGAACGTTTTGAATGATCTAAACGATGAGGAGGAGAAGATGACAGCAGTTGCCTATGAAGAGATGGAGAAGATGCAGGAAGAGCAGAAAAAAGCAGGTCGTGTTCCTGCGGATCGGTTTTATTCACCCCATGGGGAGAAGGGGCTTTCCTCAAAAAAATTGGAGCAGGGAGGGATCAAGTTTTTTGACAGGGCCGTGGTCAGAATGGCCAAACTGCTTTGGCCCGTTTTTGGTCTGATCAACAAAATGCATGAGGGAAAACCGTTTCAGCCCCAATGGGCCCCGGCTCCGCTCATCAAGAGTCGCGAGCGTTCCTTTCCACAGTTGGGTTGGCCAAGAACGACCGATTCCCTCTGCCCTCGTTGTGTCAAAGAGGTTCGCGAAGAGATCGTCAATGGGGCAAAGGATTATGCCCATCTCATAGAGGAAAAACCGGGGGAGGTGAAGGCACAGATCGTCGAATTGGATGGAAAAATCCAAATGGTCAAGGAATGTCCTAAACACGGTCGTTTCGAGGACGTCATGTCGATTGACCCCGCCTTTTTGAAACGGATTGAAAAGCTTTATCCGGGACGTGATTTTAAGTCGCCAATGACGGAGCTTCGAAATCATGGATCCTCTTCCATTCAGTATGGAAGAGGTTCTGTCTTGACGGTCGATCTGACGAATCGTTGCAATATGATGTGCGATCCCTGCTTTATGGATGCCAATCAGGTTGGGTATGTCCATGAGCTCTCCTGGGAGGAGGTCAAGCAGATCCTTGAAAACTCGCTCAAGATCAAGCCACGACGCCAGATGTCGGTCCAGTTCTCTGGCGGTGAACCGACCCTTTCACCGTATTTCCTGGATGCCATTCGTTACTGCAAGGAGATTGGTTATTTTAGCGTTCAGGCAGCAACGAACGGGATCAAGTTCGCTCAGGACCCTGAATTTGCCAAAAAGGCGTACGAGGCAGGGATGAGGATCGCTTATCTCCAGTTTGATGGTGTCAGCAACGAATCGAACGAACATCGAAAGATCTCCAATCTTTTTGACGTGAAGTTGCGAGCGATCACCAATCTTCACGAGGCGGGAATCGATGTCGTTTTGGTGGTGACCCTTGTGAACACAGTTAATGATGATCAGGTGGGGCAGATCGTCGATTTTGCATTGCAAAATTGTGACAAGATTACATTTGTCTCTTTTCAGCCGGTTTCATTCACCGGGCGGGACGAGGATGTCTCCGATGAAGACCGGATGCGGATGAGATACACGCTTTCTCATCTTGCGCATGACATGAAGAAGCAGACAGGAATCTCCGAGCCACTGCGTGACTGGTTTCCGCTTTCAGCGATCGGTCCGTTTTCCGATCTGGCTGATTATCTGAAAGGGCCTCACCAGGAATGGGGTACGCTCAAGTGTGGGTGTCATCCGAACTGCGGGACCGGCATGGCGCTCTTTGTCGACAAGAGGAGCAAGGAGTGGCTCCCCCTCACGGAATTTTTGAATCTGGAGGGTATTATTAAAGACGTGCAGAAAATTACCGACGCCTGCCAGCCTCACTGGCTGACCAAGCTCGAGGTCGGCTGTTCGCTCCTGCGGAATTATGATGTCTCCAAGGCACCAACCAACCTGACCCTGAAAGACTTTATGCTCAAGTTTGACAAATCAACGGGGGGTGGTCTCCGGGGTGGCAAGGGGAATTACGGAGTGGGCCGTGAACGGCAGAGGGACCAGTGGCATTTTATGTTTGTTGCCGGGATGTGGTTTCAGGATCTCTTTAACTATGATTTTCGTCGTACCGAGATGTGCATCATCCCTTACGGGACCCAATTGGGTGAGGTCTCTTTCTGTGCCTACAATACCGGGATTGGCTGGAGGCAGATTATTGAGAACATGTTCAAGAACGCCTCGGTCGCCGACTGGAACAGGCAATATGGAAGACACCCGGTTTATGCCGGTGAGCGCCCGATGCCGGTGCCGGAACAGGGATTTGATGTCCGGCTTCCTTCGTCGCTTGATCTTCCGGCCTATCAACAGTAGTTAGCAGTCTGTTGACAAACCCCTTTTCACCAAAGGATGGTGAGAAAGGTCCAGATGCAAGGCGCCCGCGTAATCCGCAACCGGAGCGTACTTTCGTGGTACGTGAGGATTGCGGACGAAGCGGGCAACGCAGCAAATGGGCCTTTGTCAACATCCTGTTAGGTATTTAAGTTCTCACTGCATCATGAACCATCTCTGCACAAACCGCCGGAAGAGACGGCGGCTCTGTGGTTTTGGATCGAGCTGGATCAAGACGTATTGTATCCGGTAGATCGATCCGACGAGCGTCAAAACGGCAATCGCGACGAGGGCGAGAATCGTCAGAAAATCATGGGGTACAAAATAAAAGGGAGAGATGAGAGAGGCCGCTATGGGACTAAAGACAGAGCCGACCCCCAAATAGACAATCCTTTCGGGTCGCTGCATGATCCCTTTCGTGACCTTGATGCCGACCCCCTCCCCGCGGGCCCGCGTGTAGGAGACCATCATTGATCCGATCAGTGCGAGTACGACAAAATAGAGGACCCAACTGTCACGGTACCACCCGGCAAGTCCCAGAAAAACAACCGCCTCGGCAAACCGATCAATGACCGAATCAAAATAGGCCCCCGATCGGCTTTCACGATGTATGAGACGTGCAACGCGACCGTCCAGGAGATCGAATGTGGCACCGAAAATCATGATCCATCCGCCTGCTCCAACAGTCCCCCGGTAAAAAAAGTAGGCGGCTACCGCTGAAAAAAAGAGGCCGGTTAATGTCAGCGTGTCGGGGCTTACACGCCATCGTGCCAACTGCCTTTCAACGGGTCCCCAGATCCAATACCAGTACTCAACAAGAAACTTGGAGAGGAACCGTGAATACTCCTTACGGTCGACATCCTCATGCCGCGGACGGCTCTTGTAAGTGATTGAAAAAATAAGGAGGGTCGTTAGAAAAAACAGGTTAACCCCAACAAGGGGGGCCAGTGATATCCAGAGTGGATCTAATGAGGATAAGTAATTGATCATATTAGGAAAACCTGGTTGACACCTCTATCTGATTCATCTAAAAGTTGCAACAAAAGTTATGGATCATTTTATTCATATTATCACCCAGCCGGACAACATTGCGATCCTCGTGATGATAGTTGCTATTGTCGCTTGCACACTTGTTGCCTTTCGCGAGATCTGGCTCAACGATCGTCTGATCAAAGAGGGGAAGAAAGAGGAAATTTATAAGAGAATGACGGAATAGAGGGCCCTCTCCCTCCGGTGGGAGGGGGAAATGGATCTGGTTGTTGACTTCAGCGGGTGAGGGCAAACGGAATCTGGTATTTCTCCATCAATTGTTTCAATCGTTTCCCATCGATCAGTTCCATCGGGGCCAGCTCTGTCAGCCTTGAAACCTCGGGAGGCAGTTGGCCGGTCGTGACAAGAACTCCTTTGGAGATTCGTTCCTGAGTGACCGTGTTAGAGAACTCGATGATCTGCGGTAAAGGGACTGTTTCCCCTTTTTTCAGGAGAATTCCTCTAAAAAGATATTTTCCTCCGATAATCGGGGCTGGGTTCTCGGCGAGGAGATCAATCCCATTCTCTTTTTTTTCAGCTTCGATCATTTGCAACTTCATTTCATCGACGAGTGCGAGGCAAACCGTTTGGAGAACTTCAAGCGAGATCAAAGGTTCCTCAAGAGAAGAGGAGGGGGTCGTTTTTTTTCTGTCAAAAAGTGCCGAGAGCAGAATCAGGAAAAAGCCAAGCAGCAGGGCGATTCCTGCGAGAAGGAAGACCGGCATTATTTTGAAGTTCCCGTCAGGCGATGGTTCACACCCAATTTCTGGCGTTCCTTGTAACGGGAATGCTCGTTTTCTCCCTGATTGTTTTCACGGAAGGTCGCTTCATCTATAATTTGAAATTCAACAAGCAGGTGCGTGATACATCCCAGTGTCTCGGTTCGGAGTATATTCGCCTGCTCCAGATAACGGTCCATACGGACAGGGAGGTCCGCCGTAAATTTCATAACGTGATAACTCTTGCCCGAGTATTCAGGGCTGGTTGTTGCCATGACGGAGTGGGGCTGGTTTTTTTTGTCTGCGGATTCCCTGAGTCGTCGATGGAGATAATCGGGGAGCGGGAGGTTCAGTTCCAGAAGCTCTTTTTCATCAAACAGATCGTTGACCGATTGTCCGGGGACGACGTAGTTCATTGGGACGACTGAATCAAAAAGCAGGAGCAGTATCTCGAGAACCTCCTGACGTGTTGGGACAACGATCTGGTAACGGACCTTGTCATTGTTTCTTGCCGGTGTTGAGCGTTTTGCCAGAAGTCGTGTGATAAGACTCTCCTTCTGTTTTCTTCCACACGTATACTGAAGGGCAGGGACCTTTCTGCGGATCGGTCCGGAGAGGACCCTTTCAATCTTGTCGCAAACAAGGCTGTAGAGGTCGCGTGGCATGATGGGACAATGAAAGATCAGCTCCTGGCCGTCGATGTGGTTGATAACATGCATCGTCTTCAGCAGCGCACAGGCTTGTGATTGAAGGGCCGGATTTGAGAAATCAGAGGCGGCGAGAAAGACCTCGAGTATTTTTTGCGGATTCATGAGCTCTTCGGAAAGATTCAGATGGAGATGTCCACGCAGATATCCAACCGCCTCGTTGTGAACCGCCATGAGTCGATCGGAGTCTTTGGTCTCCTCCAGGTGGTACTCGTTGATTCTCAAGAAATGGCGCACCTCGTCCAGGTTCTTGAAGTGAAAACGCGGCCAGTCGATGATCGATTCTCCGGTGAGAGCCAGATGAACGGTATCCCGTTCCTTGGGGGTTAGTGATGAGTAGAGAGATGACATCAATCATTGTTCTCTATCAGAAGTTCCGTTCGTTGACAACGAAACTTCATTATTTTAAGCCTGCCGGCGAAAAAAGGGGGACCGATGGCTAAAATCAGGGAGATTGTTGGGAGAGAGATACTGGATTCACGCGGCTGGCCAACTTTGGAGGTAGATATCCGCCTCGATGATGGAACCGTTGGGAGAGGGGCGGTTCCCTCCGGTGCCTCAACCGGGAGTTTTGAGGCGTTGGAGCTTCGTGATGGGGATCAAAACCGCTTTTTGGGTCGTGGGGTGCAAAAGGCGATCAAGCATATCGTTCGGGAGATTGGGCCGCGTCTGATCGGCTATGAGATTGGTCGTCAGAAAGAGCTGGATCAGCTTCTTCTGAATCTGGATGGTACCGAAGAGAAATCCCGTCTCGGTGCAAATACCATTCTGGCCGTTTCTATCGCCTATGCCCGGGCGACTGCTGGATCCCGAAAAATCCCCCTCTATCGTTCGATTGCTGAACTGGCAGGCCGGCCCGGCACTCTTCTGCCTCTCCCCATGATGAATGTTATCAACGGGGGTCGCCATGCCGACAACAATATCGACATTCAGGAGTTTATGATTGTTCCGGCCGGATCAACCTTCGCCGAATCTCTGCGAATCGGGGCCGAGGTCTTTCAATCGCTTAAAAAGAATCTGACGGCTAAAAATCTCTCGGTTGCTGTGGGGGATGAGGGAGGATTTGCGCCGCGTGTCGAATCGATCAGGGAAATTTTACAGCTGTTGATCGATGCGGTGGAGAAGGCGGGCTATCGGCCTGGAGAGCAAGTTTATTTTGCCTTAGATGTTGCCGCGAGCGAGTTCTTCGTTCGAAATGAATACCGACTCCGCTCCGAAGAAGGCGTTTTAAAGCGAGCCCAGGAGCTCTCGGACTATTATAGAAAACTGAAACGGGATTTCCCGGTTGTTTCAATTGAAGATGGACTATCCGAGGAGGACTGGGCGGGCTGGGCCTACATGACCTCCCAGTTGGGCGGAACGGTTCAGCTGGTTGGAGATGATCTCTTTGTAACAAACAAGAAGCGCTTGGAGAGGGGGATTGAACAGAGGGTGGCCAATGCAGTCCTCATTAAACTCAACCAGATTGGGACCGTCTCAGAGACATTAGAGACAATGCATCTTGCCTGGAAGGCTGGTTATCGAACCATCGTTTCTCATCGGTCGGGAGAGACGGAAGATCCTTTTATTGCCGATTTTGCCGTCGGGACAGGGGCTGGACAGATCAAGACAGGAAGCCTTTCCCGATCCGAACGGCTTGCAAAATACAACCAGCTGATCCGGATTGAAGAGGAACTGGGGCCGAGGGCCCAGATGGCAAAGACAGAGATTTTTTCCTCGCCTCACCGGCCGGTCTCATGAGAAGACCGCCTCATGCCTCCTGCAAAATCAGTCATTATTGAAAAGGCGACCTTAAGGGACATCGACGGTATATTGAAAATCGAGAATCGGTCCTTTCCTCAACCGTTTTCAAGAAACATGTTTGAAACGGAGCTCCTGCTGGAGATCGCCCATCTTTATGTGCTTCGGGAGAGGGCGCGGATAGCCGGTTATATTGATTTCTGGCATGTCGGTCCGGAGATTCATCTCATCAGTATCGCCGTTCACCCTCGAACACGCCGGCGTGGACACGGACGGCGCCTCATGGATTTTCTCTTTCAATCTGCAAGAATGCTCAAGGCAGTCGAGATTTTTTTAGATGTTCGCCTCTCCAACAAGGGGGCAATTCAGTTGTATCGAGAGTACGGTTTTAAAAGAGTAGGTGTCCGCAAGGAGTACTATCGTGACAACAGAGAGGATGCGTTGGTCATGCGGTGCGATTTGTCACACGAAACTTTTAGGTCAAACATCCGACATCCCTCCTGATGTCGCCATCCGTCGAACGGGACGCAAGAAATCAGTTCCTGTTGAATAGCGGGATTGTTGCGGCCAGTCTGGTGCTTCCCTCTGTAGCTCCTCTGGGGATGTTGGGGTATTCCATTTATCAATCGGTTCATGAAGGGGAGTCACCGAGCAAGATTCTTCCCCGTACGACTTTTGGCATCCTCATGACGCTCCCCTCCCTCAATGCAGCAACCACTTTTTCTGCCCTTTTCGGACGCAGGGTTTTTGGAAGATTTTTTGACTTTTTGACCCTAAAACCGGTCGCCCAGGCAAGTCGGCTCCTCATGAATCCGTTCGTGACCACCCCGTTGTTTTTCATTTCTCTTGGAGCGTCTCTCGTCAATGTCTTTGACAACACAAAAAAGGCGGTTGCTGGGGAAGTGAGTATTACAACCTCTTTCTATCTCGTCTCATCCGACGCGGTTCTTTTGTTCTCCTCGCTTCTTTTTATAGGACTTCCCCCTTCATCTAAAATTGTCCATTCCGTCGATCCGTCCGATGGGACGATCCGACTGACCATTAACAGCTCCGGGCAGGAGTATGGCCTTAGACAAAAATTTGAGGGGATGAGGATCGCCGGGATCAAGGGGCCGTCGATGATTGCAAATTATCGTCCGGAACAGCGGCTGAGGAGGCAGGCGATGAGATTGGATCAGGAATTACAACTCGAACTCCTGAGTCGTACAGGGGTGAAAGAGGTGGTTGTGAGGGGGAGTCAATATTTAGGTGAGGCGACGAGGCAGGGAGGAGGGGCGGCTACGGCTCTGTTCTCGAACCACTGGTATCTCCCCGATTTTGCGATCTATCGCGTGGCGATTCAGGCAACCGGTCGGGACCCGATGCCATTTGGGAAAGGCGATCTTTTTGGGATTCCTCATATTGCGAGGATTGCATCGGCCAAATTTGGTCATCGCGCGGCACGCGCCGATCGAGACTTTCCCCTTAATGTGGAAACAATGAAGGCGGCCTTGGCGGACCGTTATGAGGATGGTGTTGAAAGAGTTTTTTTTGAGGTTCCCCCCTGGACGCGGACAAACAAGGGGACGATGAGAGACCGAATTGGAACGATCTTTTCCAGAGATCCAAAGACTGGGGGTCTGGTCTCTGTTGATCGTGCTCATGGAGAGGATCATGCCGGTAAGCTCTGGGGGCATCATTGGGAACCGTATGCGCGGGCGATTTTGTACGCTGAAAAAGAGAATGTTCACTATTGTGTCGTCCCGTCCGTTGTTCGATACAGAGATCGAGTAGGGGGTGGGTTTAGAACCGTGGAGGTTGAATTTTATCCCCCCGTTCCTGTGAGTCCTTATATCGATTTGATGCGATCACAGGGATATTCCTTGGAGAGGGTGGCCAAGAGATTTCGAGATGATCAAATGCAGTGGCAACGAGAGGCCCTTTTGGGACGCGACGGCTATCATACGGAGCTCACGAATGATTATTATCGTTTTGTGAGGGGGAAGAGGGGATTGGGACGGATTGGGCACGGAACGTAAGTAAAATGAGCGGGAGACGGGGGTCGAACCCGCGACTGAGGATCTCCATATTCAAATGGAGACGGCCATGTCCTCCTCAGTGGTTGTTTCGGGATCGAAAATCGTTTTTTTAGCCTTATCGGGAGAACCTGGCTTATGGGAATAGAGATTGAAGACCCAATCCCGAAATGATAATGGCTGTCTGTTTTGACAGGAATTGCTTATGAAAAAACTCCTTCTCTTTAGTCTTTTTATCATGATTCAAGGTTGCGGCCTTGGTGAAGAGTGGCCCTTATCCAGTTCCAGAGCAGATTCCTTAAGTTTATCCGATCTGAAACTTTATGTAAGCATTAAGGAATATAAGCGGAGTGGGACGGCTCTGGTAGGCGTAGGCTTAAGGACACGGGGGCTTCTTGGCGTCCCAATTAAGTTTGATCAGAGTGAAAGCTTCAAGGCGACAATCGTCAATCACCAAGGTGAAACAGAAACAACCACATTAACCTACGATAGTAGTGCAGGTTTCTTTTGGCGTGATGGCACCTTTGTTTCTGATTTTTATGGGGCGACGGTTAGTCTGCCAGAGGTTGGAAGCAATTATACGATAACTTATACGGACACAGACGACGGCATTGAAACAAATGTTTCGTTTTCATCTCAGGGTGGCCCCGACATAACCTCCCCCGAGGATGGGAGCAGCTATTCTGTGTTCGATGACTTGCCGATTGAGATAACTTGGAGTCCAGGAGGTTTTGATCAGCTCAACCTGAGCTACCTCTTCGCCTCTTTTGCTGAGGATCAGATTGAATTAGAAGATACTGGAAGTTATTCGATCGAACGCAACACTCCTCCTGGAGAGAGGGGCAAGCTCGGCAATGTAAGGATAAGATTATATAATTATACAGCATATGATGAGGCACCCGGTTTTGGCAGCGCCGATATAATAATCGAAACAAGAGACGAAATAAATTTAGGGGTGAGTCTCAATCGCTCATAAGACCCAATGAGGGCGAAACACCTTTCTCTCTCCTCCTCGCCACCCACTGAAGCAAATTGACCGCTACGATTGGGACGGATTGGGCACGGAACGTAAGTAAAATGAGCGGGAGACGGGGGTCGAACCCGCGACATCAACCTTGGCAAGGTTGCGCTCTACCACTGAGGGCTCAGTCGAAGCCCTCAGCGCTCGTACAAGACTTGTGCTACTCCATAACCCCAACTTGGTACAAGCCCTGAGCCTGTCGAAGGATTACTCCCACGAAAATTTCCTTTTTTAGGCTATCACATCAACCTCTTATGTCAATCGAGCGAGGGGCTTTTGTGTGTTATTTACTGTTATACTAGTAAAAATATAAGTTTTTTTATTGACGCCATTCTTGTTCCTATATAATATACTATAAATTACTGTTAAAGCAGTAAATGCTATGTCAATATATAATGATTTCTATCGCAACCTGGCCTCCACGATCCGGTTTCACCGGAAAAAAAGTGGCCTAAGCCAACAGGAATTAGCCAGGTTGGCCGGCATCGGAAAAACAGCCGTCTTTGATATGGAGCATGCCAAAACAACGATTCAGATGGATACTTTTATTAAAATTTTAAACGTCCTGAATATAAAAATGGAATTGAGGAGCCCGCTCCTTAAGCCGGAAAGGAACGAAGAATGAGAAAGGCCAACATTTTTTTTAATGGGAAACCGACTGGGCTTCTGATTGAAGAAGAGAACAAAAGTTGTCGGTTCGAATATCTTGAAAAATACCATGGCCCCCCTGTTTCCCTGACCCTCCCGACGACAAAACGAAATTATCACTTTGACTCTTTCCCCCCCTTTTTTGACGGGCTCCTTCCGGAAGGAGCTTCATTGGAAGCCTTGCTCCGGCAGGCCAAACTGGATCGGGATGATTTTTTCGGACAACTGGTGACCGTGGGAGCCGACCTAGTCGGAGCCGTCACCGTCGAAGAAATAAAAGGGCCCTAATGCGCTCCCCCATCTGTCCCATCACCTATGAACCGGTTGTCGCAGGAGAAAGATATTCTCAAAAGGGATTGCGGCTTCTCTCCCCGCAACTGAAAAATTTAAAACCGCTCCCTTTGAATGCAGAAGAGCTTCGGGTTGAAGCCAGAAAGCGGGCCCATAAAATATCGATCCAAGGGGTGCAGATCAAATTAAGTGCGAAACTGCGACCCAGTGCCGGGCTTTTTGAAATCACCGATGTGGGAGGCCGGTTTATTTTAAAGCCTCCGCACGAACTCTACCCCGAGCTTCCGGAAAACGAAGATCTGACGATGCGTCTAGCAAAGAAAGTCGGGATTGAAACTCCCCTGCATGGACTGGTCTATTCCAGAGAGGGGAGCCGCACCTACTTCATCCGCCGTTTTGATCGGACCACCCACAAACAGAAACTTCCCCTGGAAGACTTTGCACAGCTCTCTGGCAACACCCGAAACACAAAATATGATTTCAGCATGGAGCGGTTGGTCCCGATTTTGGATCGCCATGCCACTTTTCCTCTTTTGGAAAGAAGAAAACTGTTTGCGCGCACCATTTTTAATTATCTGGTTGGCAATGAGGACATGCATCTGAAAAATTTTTCGCTAATTTCCCGGGAAGAAAAGGTGGAATTGGCGCCGGCCTATGATTTTCTAAACACCACGCTTGTACTTGGAGCCGATGCCGAGGAAATAGCTCTCCCGCTTTGCGGCAAGAAAAGAAACTTGAACAGGAAAATTCTGATTGATTATTTCGCCCTGGAAAAACTCGCTTTAAATAAACGGGATGTGGAAGAAATTTTAAATGTCTTTGTGAAAGCCAAGGAGGAGTGGAAAAGACTGGTCGGCATTTCCTTTCTTTCCGCTGCAATGAAGACGAGTTATCTGCAGATTATGGAAAATCGCCGGCAACGATTGCAGATCTGACGCATTTTTATCGTCACCCTCTTTCTCGTTGTCTGTTAAGGCGAAAAGGATTAAAATACCCCTGTTTTGAGAATAGGAGGTTTTGAATGAAGGAGTTGGTGTCACTTTTCAGGCTCTTGGTACTTTGGTCGGTTCTCTCTCTTGCCGCCTGTGCGGCGAACGTGGAAGGGACCTCAGCTGATGCGACCGCCTCATCGGAAGACGGCTTTGTTGTAAGCAGCACCTCTCCCTCTGATGGCTCAACCGATGTCGGTCGCAAGGCGACCGTTTCTGTCACCTTTAATGAAGAGGTGGATAGCTCCACCTTAACACTGGCAAACTTTTCCCTCTCCCAAGCGGCCTCGAGCAGTTTGGTGATCGATGAGGAATCAGGTGATGCAGGAGATGAGGCGTCCCTTGTGGTTGCAGGGGAGAGACGGCTTGTGAGCGGGAGCTTGAGTTATGGTGACTCCTCAAAATCCGCACTTTTCAGCCCAACCTCTTCTTTCGGAAGTTCTACCCGGTACACGATTACACTCGGGACCGGGATCAAGTCGATTACAGGAAAGGCCCTCACCTCGGCTTACACCTTTTCATTTACCACGGGGAGTAGTCAGACGACAAGTAGTGGTACGACGAGTATGGGCGGCACAAGCTCCGACAGTGGCTCAACAACCGGCAGTACGGGGGGCACAACAACGAGTGATGAGGAGACCGAAACCTCTTCGATGAGCCCTATCTGTTCCTCAAATGCCACAACGATGTCGAAACTCGTGTGCGATTCGTCCGCCTGCTACTTTTTTGAATATAGTGGAAACTTGACGACAGGGAATATCTGCCGGTGCGATCTTGTCACAGGGGTGAGAAACTGCTTTTTGCAAGACATCTGCATCCCGATGAAGATGTCAATTACCGCCTCGGCGCTTTACTACGCCCCATCGACCAGCTGTGGCAGGAGCATCAGGAGTTGTCTCCTTTCGGATACCTCAGGAACTTGTACCCCGACAACTCTGGCCACAGCGGATTTTTCCTCTTTTGACAACGGCATCCCGAATGATGGGACCTATCTTTACTTTGGTGATGGAACCGATAGTGTTGACAGGGTCCTCATTGCTGATGGATCAATCAGCACCGTCTGTCAGCCGACCGGTACGACCAACCCAACCAACATGACGATCGATTCATCGAACGCCTATTTTTTATATAAAATCAATGACTCTTTTGTTCCAACGGCATTAGCGAAATGCCCCCTCGGATCGGGTACAGCTGTTACGGAGCTCGTAACGGTGAGTAATCCGGTCATTCGATTTGTGAGTGACGGTTCGTATCTCTACTACGTCGATGGAGGCTCCAGCTACAGTGGCATAGGGACTGACTGGGACCTCAAAAGGGTTGCCGTCTCTGGGGGATCGGCGACCCCCCTCTTGAATGACATGGTGCTTAAAGGTGGATTGATGGGGATTGCGGTCTCAGGTGACTATCTCTACATTTCGAACTCCAGCTCCAGTGGAACGGCTGCCTCGTTATTGAAGGTAAAAAAAGACGGTTCCTCGTTTGAGACACTGGCCGACATGGGTAATATCAGTGACATCTTTATCCTGGGGGATAAGGTTTATATTAGTGGCTCTACGAGTACTACCTCAGGCATATTTAGTGTCACCAAGTAGTAGAAACCTCCACATTCCCGGTTTGACAAAGAAGAACAGATGGTTAACTTACTCCCCCTGTGTCCAAGAGAGATTACTATGATATTCTAGGGGTCCCTCGTGAGGCGACAGGGGACGAGGTAAAGAAGGCGTATCGCCAGGCGGCACTCAAGTACCATCCTGACAGAAATTCGGGCGACAAGGTGGCGGAAGAGAAATTCAAGGAGGCCTCAGAGGCGTATGAGGTCCTCTCCGACGCTGACAAGCGGCAGCGATATGACCAGTTTGGCCACGCCGGGCTCTCCGGGACAGGCTTTCACCACTTCACAGATGTTGATGATATTTTTTCGAGCTTTGGTGATCTTTTTGAGGAGTTTTTCGGGTTTGGTCCTCGCCGTGGTCGGCATGGTCGGAGTCGGGGGGCGGATCTGTCGGTGGAGATCATGATTACTCTCGAGGAGGCTTATAAAGGGACGGAAAAGGAGATCGAGATCAGCCGGCTGGAGGCGTGCAGCACCTGCCATGGGAGTGGGGCAAAGCCGGGAACCTCCCGAAAGAGCTGCTCTCGCTGTGGTGGGTCGGGACAGGTCGGCAGGACACAGGGTTTCTTCATGGTGGCGACGACCTGCAACGTCTGTCATGGAGAGGGGGCCGTGCTGACCGATCCCTGTCATGATTGTGAGGGGGAGGGGCGTCAACATAGATCCAAAAAACTCTCGGTAAAAATCCCGGCCGGGGTTGATGAGGGGACACAACTCCTCCTCCATCACGAAGGGGAAGGGGGGCGTGAAGGAGCCGGGCGTGGTGATCTCTATGTCTTTATACATCTTAAGCCTGATGAGCATTTTGTTCGGGAACGGCAGACCCTCCACCTCCAGGTTCCGGTCAGCATGGTGACGGCGACGCTTGGGGGAGAGATCGAGGTTCCGACGCTGGAGGGCCCAAGAAAAATTCATGTCCCAAAAGGGACGGAGACGGGTGAAAAGGTGGCCGTAGAAGGGCTCGGGTTCCCGGGGTTGCGCTCCAAGGGGCGGGGGGATCTCGTTGTCCATTTCAAGGTACAAATCCCCAAACATCTGAACAGGCGGCAGGAGGAGCTCTTAAAAGAGTTTGCTGAAATTTCTGGCGAATCAGCCGCTAAAAAGAAAAAAGGTTTTTTTTCGTGAACCGTCCTGGCTTCGAAGAGGGGTTTCTGAAGGGGAAGGGGGGGGTTAAACTTTTTTTCCGTAGGCGGGAGGTTGCTTCCCCTAAGGCCTCCCTCGCAATCGTCCATGGCTTGGCGGAACATTCCGGTCGGTACGGGTCGTTTTTTGATTATTTTATGAAGGCCGGCTGTTCGGTTTACGCCTTTGACCTCCGTGGCCACGGTCATTCCGAGGGGTTACGTGCCTATGCGGAGACAATAGACGATTTTCTGGAGGATCTTCACCTCTTTCTTAAAATGGTCTCTCAGAGATCCAGAAAGAAGCTCTTTCTGGTCGGACACAGCTTCGGAGGGCAGCTTGCTTTAAATTATGTGGCAAAACATTCTGGCTTGCGCAACGGGAGGCCGACGGGGATTGTCCTCTCCTCTCCCAACGTCCGGTTGGCCCTGCAGGTTCCGGCCGCTAAGGTAACGGCGGGGAAAATGCTCTCAAAGATTCTCCCTCGTTTGACACTGGCGAACGAGATTCCGTTTGATTTCATCTCTCATGATCGTGAACTGGTCCTGGCGACCAAAAAGGATCCGTTGGTTCAGAGAAAAATCACCGCCCGACTGGGGGATCTGATCCTTAAAAATCAGGAATCCCTCTTTTCGCTGGCCCCCAAAATCAACCTTCCCTCGCTTTTTCTGCAGGCGGGGGATGACAAGATCTGTTCCGCGGAAGGGGCGAGAGAGTTTTTCAAAGAGATTTCAGTTGAAGACAAGAGCTTCAAGCTCTATGAAGGGTTCTATCATGAGGTTTTTAACGAGGTACAGAAGCGGAAAGTCTTCTATGATCTGGAACAATGGATTGAGAAACATCTTTAGCAGGATGTTGAGAAAGGCCCATCTACTTCGTTGTCTGCTTCGATCGCTCCTCGACGTACAGGCAAGTACGCCTGCGTCGCGTCTCAGCAGCCTGCCTCGTATCTGGGACCTTTCTCAACATCCTTTCAATCCCCTTTGTCAACAGACTGCCAGGGCGGTCCTTTTCTTCTTTCTGCTTGTTGTTAGCGCCTCTGCTGCCTCCGATTACGGGAAGGTCCTGGATCACTGGAGCCGTCACGCAAGGGTGTTCACGACCGACAACCTTGAAATGAAGCTTAAATGGCATGCAACCTATTTGAGTGTTGATTTTCGTGAAGCGAGGCGGGACAAGCTTTCTTTACTGCTGGCAATGTCTCCGAAGGAGGTGGACCGGTTGAAAAAAGAGGATCTCTCGGACAACTCCCGGTATGACGATTTTATGGTTGCCCTCTATGTCGGTTCCGGCGGCGATTCAAGTCTTGGCACGAGAACATCTGATTGGAATTTTCTGTTGGAGTCTGAGGGGCAAACGGTGAGGGCCGTCAGTGCCGATTACCAGCCGATCTCGCAGAAACAGAAGATTCTCTATTCCTATTTGGATCCCTGGTCCCGCCTTTATCGGGTCCGCTTTCCGAAGACGATCCGTTCGGGCGAATCCTTTCTCCTCAAAATGGTCGGGATTCCGGCGAGTTCTGAATTGGTTTGGAAGTTTAAATAATCGTATCTCTCCGAAATTCTTCTTTTGTCTCAGGAGTGTCGAGTGTGTAGTGAAGCCCGCGGCTTTCGCGCCGCCAGAGGGCTGACTGGATAATCAGATCGGCCACGGTGGCAATGTTTCGAAGTTCCAGGAGATCCGGCGTAATTTTAAAATCCCAGTAATAACGGTTAATCTCTTCCGCGAGCAGATTCATCCGGCGTCGGGCACGCAGGAGCCTCTTGGTGGAGCGGACAATCCCGACATAATTCCACATCATCCGACGAATCTCGTCCCAGTTTTGTGTGATGACGACCTGTTCGTCGGAGTCCGTTGCGGTGCCCGGGTTCCAGTTCGGAATCGGCCTGTCCGTCGAAGTCGTAGCGGAGGCGGATACACCAGACCGGATCTCCTGAATGGAGGTGAGGGCAGAGCGATGGGCCATGACCGCCGCCTCGAGGAGAGAGTTTGAGGCAAGGCGATTAGCCCCATGCAGGCCGGTGCAGGCAACCTCTCCAGCCGCATAAAGTCCCGGAATGTTCGTGTGTCCCTCAAGGTCTGTCATAACGCCCCCACAAAAATAATGGGCCGCAGGAACAACCGGAATCGGTTGTTCTGTTATATCGATTCCATAGCGAAGACAGTTATTGTAGATACCGGGAAATCTCTCCTTGAGAAAGGAGGCCGGTTTGTGGCTGAGATCGAGAAGGACGTAGTCGTCACCAGTCCGCTTCAATTCCGTATCGATGGCGCGGGCGACAACATCGCGTGTTGCGAGCTCCTTTGCCGAGTCATACCGGGACATGAAAGGGGCGCCCGATTTAAGCCGCAAGATTGCCCCTTCGCCACGGACTGCCTCCGAGATCAGAAATGATTTTGCCTGCTGGTGAAAAAGGCAAGTGGGATGAAACTGAACAAACTCGAGGTTGGCCAGCCGGGCCCCCGCGCGGTAGGCGATCGCCATGCCGTCGCCCGTAGCAATATCGGGATTGGAGGTATAGAGATAAACCTTCCCGGCCCCTCCCGTGGCGAGGAAGATCGTTTTTGCCCGGATCGTTTTAATCTCCCCGGTCAGGCGATCTAATGCATAGAGGCCGAGACAACGTTTTGGTTGATTTCCGATGATGAGATCGATCGCCATGTGGTGCTCAAGGATCCGGAGGTTGGGGCTCCGTTTGGCCGCTTCCAAAAAGGTTCGTTCGATCTCTGCCCCGGTTTGATCCTTGGCATGAAGGACACGGCGTTGACTGTGTCCGCCTTCCTGTCCGAGATCAAACTCCGTGGTGCTTCTCTTTGAAAAATGAACCCCCAGATCCAGAAGATGTTTGATCTGGGCAGGCCCCTCGGAAATGATCGTTTGAACCACCTTCGGATCGCTGAGCCCACACCCCGTTTTGAGGGTGTCCTCAATGTGTGAATCGATTGAATCTGTTGCGGAAAAGACCGCTGCGATTCCCCCTTGGGCGTAGTTCGTATTGGCCTCTGCCTTCTCCTTCTTGGTGATCAGAAGGACGGAGCCATAGGCGGCGACCTCGAGGGCGTAGGAGAGACCGGCGATACCGGAGCCAATCACCAGGAAGTCGGTGGTCAGGGATAAATCCACAACCTCAACCTAGAAATAATTAATTCTTTTGGCAATCCCTCAAATTATGGTAGCGCCACTCCCATGCCCTGGATGGAGCGAACAAGAGCTCGCAAGCCTCTTACCACCGATCAGTTACTGGGGATCGCGAACTACCTGACTTACGGAAGGATCGTTATTGTGATAATCGTCGTTTTTCTCATGATGATGATGAACGATCATGATCCGGACCGTATTCTGATGACGAAAACATTGAGTTGGATTTGCATGGTGTTGGTAACGATTGCCGGGATCTCCGATGCCGTGGACGGTTACTATGCGAGAAAATACGGCGTCGTTAGTTCGTTTGGAAAATTCTTGGACCCGCTGGCCGATAAACTTCTTTCGATGTCGGTCCTCATCATGCTCCTTTCTTTGGGCCGTGTCCCTGCCTGGATCGTCGTTTTGTTGGTCGCGCGCGATGTGACGATCACGGCGGTTCGTTCGATGGCAGCGGCGGAGGGGATAGAAATCGCCGCCTCTTGGTGGGGGAAGAGGAAAACCTTGATTCAGACCATTGCCCTTGGATTTCTTCTGGTCCATCATCAATTCTATTTTTTGAATCCTCATGCCGTCGGTATGGGACTTCTGTGGGTGACATTGTTTGTTTCAATCGGATCGGCACTTCATTATATCACCGGATTTTTCAGTGAGGTTCTAACAAGAAAAAAAGGAGGAGATTATGGCAGTCGCACGAGTCACTGAGTTGGTCGCTTCATCAACCGAAAGCTGGGATGATGCCGCACGACAGGCGGTCACAAGAGCCGCCAAGACGCTTCGCGGGATTACCGGGATCGAAATTGTCCGTCAGACCGCAAAAGTCGACAAAGGTCGGATTGCCGAATTTCGGATTCACGCGAAGATTACCTTCGTGCTGGAGAAGTAGATAGCCATGGGCAAACCCATGGCACTTTAAAACCACGCGCTACGCGCACAACAGAAGCATTCACCCACGTCCAAGGGCGTGGTACTCTGCGCGCGTCGTGGATCCCCGATGGGGATTGTCAAGGGGAGAGCTGGATCTTCCCTTGACTTTAGCGAGCGTCGGATTCACTCCGCGCGAGCGAAATAGAGCGGAGCAGCTCTTCGAACTGTTGAAAATTCAGTGTCTGAAATCCGTCGGAGAGTGCCTTGGACGGTTCCTTGTGTATCTCAATGATCACTCCGGCTGCCCCGGCGGCGATTGCCGCTCGGGTGAGCGGGGCAACGAGGGAGGCGCGGCCCGTGCCGTGAGAGGGATCGACGATAATGGGCAGGTGGGAGACCTCCCGGATGTAGGCCACGGCGTTTAGGTCGAGTGTGTTTCGCGTTGCTGTCTCGAAGGTTCGGATTCCTCTTTCGCAGAGAACGACCTGATCGTTCCCTCCCGCCAGGATGTACTCAGCGGCCAATAGAAATTCTTCAATCGTTGCCGCCATCCCCCTTTTCAGTAAAACCGGTTTTCGGATCTCTCCGAGACGCCTCAGCATCTCGAAGTTTTGCATATTGCGGGCACCGACCTGGATCATATCGGCATACCGGACAACCTCATCCAGGGTTTCGAGATGGAGCAGTTCCGTCACCACGGCAAGTCCGAATTGATCAGCCGCCTTCCGGAGATATTTGAGCCCCTCGACCCCAAGCCCCTGAAAGGCGTAAGGGCTTGTCCTTGGCTTGAACGCCCCTCCGCGGATTGCCTTGACCTTGTTTTTAAAAAGGCATTCGGCCGTTTCAAAAACATGGGTCTCGCTCTCGACACTGCAAGGCCCTGCAATAATCACAGGGGGATTACTGCCGCCGAACGTGACACCATTCTTAAGTCGGATGAGCGTATCCTGGATTCGCCATTCGCGTGAGACGAGCTTATAAGGTTTGGTGACGTGAAGGACCTCTTTAACGGCGTTGTTCAAGTGTAATTCTGCTTCATCAATATACTTTGTATTACCACGGATGCCGATCGCCGTCCGTTCCGCACCGGGAAGAAAATCAGGATTGTAACCGGCCTTACGGATATTTTCGAGGAGTTCGTCAATCTCTTTCTGGGCCGCTTCTTTTTTAAGGACAATCAGCATGGTTTCCGATATAGCGGGATCGATTTAATGAGTCAAAACAAGAAATCAGCCGTTGTGATCGGAGGAGGGGCCTATGGGACCGCACTGGCGAACCACCTGGCCCGAAAAAAGATCCCGGTGACGCTCTGGGCAAGAGAAGCGGCGATTGTCCGACAGGTTTTAGAACAACACCAGAATGACAGTTTTCTTCCCGGCATCCCACTCGATCCTTCGCTTAAGGCGACCCAGAATCTGGATGAGGCGACTCGGGGGGCCGAACTGGTTATCTGTGCTATCCCTTCCCAGTTTTTGAGGCCGGTTCTAAAGGAGATCATCCCGCGTTTGGACCCCCCGAGTATTTTATTAAATGTTGCGAAGGGAATCGAAACTGCCACGGGTAAGCTTTTATCTGAAGTTTATGAGGAGTTGACCCCTCCCCGGTATCACAGGCAGATTGCCTACCTCTCTGGACCCAGTTTTGCCCGTGAACTGGCAGAGGGGCATCCAAGTGCGGTTGCCTTGGGAAGTCGCGAAGAGGCGGTTGGAACGATAGTTCGGAATTATTTTGAGTCCGACTGTCTGTTTCTTGACCAGACTTCCGATGTGACGGGCGTCGTTGTCGGGGGTGCAGTCAAAAACGTCATTGCGATCGCCTGTGGCATGGCGGATGGATTGGGTTATGGTCATTCCACACGGGCGATGTTCATGACGAAAGGGCTTCATGAGATGATCGCCTTAGGCAAGAAACTGGGGGCCGATCCGGCAACCTTTCATGGTTTGTCAGGGGTCGGCGATCTGATCGTCACCTGCATGGGAGAACTCTCTCGTAACAAAAAGGCCGGAATAGAGGTGGCCCAGGGAAAATCCGTTGAGGAGATCATCTCCAGTGGTTCCGGAGTCGCTGAAGGCTTGGAGACCTCTAAGGCAGTTCATTTTCTTTCCAAAAAATTGGAGATCCGTCTGCCGATCTGCGAAAATGTTTATCGGATTCTCTATGAGGGAAGGCCGATTCGTGAACTGTTTTCTGTTTAAGGGTGTAGATATTTCTCGAAAATAGCCCTTGTCTTCTCACGGCATGAGAGAAATCGATCAACGATCGAGTGGTTGAAGTATCGGTTCTCGAGTTGTGAAAGCCAGTCGGCATTTTCAATCAAGGTGTCGGACTCGCGACCGAAAAAGAGCCTGATCCGGGTTTCCAACTCCCTTAGGTAAAGGTAGGTATTCTGCAGGAACTCGCCCTCTTTTTGGTTGAGAATTCCGCCTCTTTGAAGGGTTGTGAGTGCCTCGAGGGTATTTTGTTTTCTTAAGTTCCGTTCCTCCCGGCCATGGAGTAATTGCAGATATTGCACCAGAAACTCGATATCGACCAACCCACCACGTCCCAGCTTGATTTCGTAATGACCGGGTGATTCCTTGGCGAGTTCCTGCTCCATCCGTATTCGGAGTTGATAGATTTCGGGGGCCGGATCCTGGCTGAGCGGCTCTTCGTAGATCAGTTTGTCCAGAAGCTGGTCGACCTTCCGGATAAAGTTTTCCTCCCCCAGGACAGGGCGGGCCTTGATGAGCGCCTGACGTTCCCAGATCCGTCCGAATTTGTGGTGGTACTCTTCAAATGAATCGAGTGTTGAGACGAGTGTGCCAGCCCTTCCGGACGGGCGGAGCCGGGTGTCAATCGAGTAGGCACGTCCGGCCGCCGTGAGGAGTGAAATGGCGGAGATGATTCTCTCTGACAACTTGGTGTAAAAAGCCATTTCGTCCGGTCGTTCCAGGAGGAAGATCAGGTCCAGGTCAGAAAAGTAGTTGAGTTCCTTCCCGCCAAATTTTCCCATTGCGAGAACAGCGAACGGTCCTTCGGGAGGGGTGATTTTTCGTGACAGCTCCTCCCAGGCGATCTGATGCCCCCCGCGAAGGATTGTCTCTGCGATGATCGTCAGTTCTCGAAAGAGTTGGGGGAGAGGCCAGCGTCCTGCTTCGTCCTGGTCCTCGATTCGCTTTAGCCGCGACCTCTTGAAACGACGCAGGATCTCCAGCCGTTCCTCGAGGTCGGACTCCGCCGAAATTTCCTGATTCAGTTCATTCCAGTGGCTGATGACCGGACCACGCGCCTCGGCCATCGCTCCAAAGCCGGCTAGTCTCTCAAAGCAGGCGGCAACCTCACGTTGGTGCCGATGGAGCTGCTGCAGAAAACGGTCTGGCTCATTGTATCCTGCTTGTCGTGAGAGGATGCTGATCTCTTTTTGTGAGGAAGGAAGGGAATGAAGCTGTTGTTCCTCTCTCATTTGAAGGCGATTTTCCAGACGCCGAAAAAAAATATACGCCTCCCGCAAGCTGTTTTCTTCCTGGGCCGGGAGGAGCGAAAGCCCTTTAAGCACTCGGAGGGAATCGAGCGTGTTTCTCTTTCGAAGCTTCGGTTCCCGGCCTCCATAAAGGAGTTGAAAGGCGGAGACAAAAAATTCAATTTCTCGAATACCGCCCCGGCCGAGCTTGAGATGAAAGGAGCCTGTGGAAAGTCTCTCCACCTCCGTGTTGATCCTCTCCTTCATCTTGCGAATCTCCTGAATGGCGGAGAGATTGGCGGTTCGCGGATAGACAAAGGGGGTGAGCCTTTTGAGACAGTCCCTGCTGACTCGGGCATCTCCCGCCGCATGTTTTCCCTTGATCCAGGCGAGTCGTTCCCAGACGGCGCCTCGAATCTCGTAGTATTTTTCTAATGCATCGATTGAATTGACAATCGGACCATTTCTCCCTTCCGGTCTTAAGTCGAGATCGACCCGGAAGCAGATCCCCTCGTCTGACCGTTCCTGAAGGAGTCGGGTAATCAATTCAGACCCTTTTGCAAAGAATTCAAATTGTTCCTGTTCCTGCCTGAAGGAGCCGCTTTTTTTTGCCCCTTTGCCGGAGAGGTAGAGATAGAGGATATCAATATCAGAGCTGAAATTCAGATCGTCACCTCCCAGCTTACCCAGGCCGATCACGGAAAAAGGGGGGGGCTGGACCGATTTCTCTCCAAGGATCCTGAAGGCGGACCAGCAGGCCCCATCAATCAGGGCGTTGGCGAGCGATGAGAGCTCCAGGCCAATCTCCTCAAAAGAGGCGAGGGCGGATAGATCCCGAACCGTGATCCGGACAAATTCAGAATATTTGTAGAGCCGGAGAATCTTTTGGGCAGAAATGTCGTCGTTCCGGAACCCTTTTTTCAGCAGGGTTGAGATCTCCTGCTTCATCCGCCCTTCTGTTTTTCTTGCCGAAAATGTTTTTCGGATCAGATTTTTTTTAATTATTTCGGGATGCCTTAAGAGGAAATCGACCAAAAAGCGGCTATTGCCAAGGAGTGAGAGGAGTGGATGAAAACGATCCTCTTTAAAGGAAGGACCAAGAAGAGTCCTCAACTCCTTCCACTGGAGTTCCGCGAGTTCCGGATTGGCGGAGTTTGTGAGATCCATTTCGTCTTTGAAGATACCCCAATTTATTTTTCAAGTAACCAAATTTCCTTTAAGACGATGGCGCTTTTGAGATGCAACTTTCCGGGGGTTCTCGAACTTACCTGCCTGTTGATTCTGGTGGAGGTTACCAGCCGACGTCAGGGAACTACGCACTGACGACCGGTCTGCTGATGGGGAGTCCGTTCTACTCAACCCGCTACACCGAATTTGATGCCTGGAAAGACGGATTCAGGACAAAACTGACGACCGCCTCGGGACTGGGCGGGATGCTTGGGACGTCTCTCGCAATGAACCTCGGGATGAAGGTAGCGATGCCGGGGATTGTGAAAACCGTCTCTCTCTTCGGTATTCATTCACCGCTCGCTGCGTTTCTGATCTCAACAACGGCGCTTTCGGCGCTCAGTTCGGGAGGGATGACGTTATTTCAGGGTTGCAATGACGTATGGGCTGCAGAGATTGGGATGGATGGAGACGAACATGAGTACCTCTCAGCTCTTCGTTCAGAATCTCTGTGACGGGATGGTCGGGATGGCGTCTGGCCGAGGGGTCGGTGGAACGGTCACAGGGGTTCAATCGAGGCTTTCAACACTTTCATTTGGAAATAGCGTCGCCTGGCAAACGGTCCCCGTTAGAGAATCGGGAGGCGTGGGGGATCG